>NZ_JASCPA010000041.1:0-46000 GCF_029959715.1 Pseudomonas sp. PS02288
CGACGCCAGGGCGATGCGCAGAGCGGCGGCCTTGCTGATGCTGGACATGGCGAACTCTCCTTCGGGCGTGCGGCGCAGAATAGGGTGCGCCGCAACCCCGGCATGCCGACCCGAATCAATCTTTGTCGCGTCGGCGCGTCGGTTTACGGTTCAGTCTTCCGCGCCGCCAAGCCGGCGGGCGCGGAACGACATGGGCAATTTCGGCGTCCGCTCGAGCGGATCGATGAAGTAGCTCTGGCCGTTGGCCAGGTGCAGCTCGCCGCCCCATTTTTTCGGGCCGGTGAATTCCAGCGAGACGATCCTTTCTTCCAGGTCCTTCTTCGGCAGGTAGAAGAGCAGGCTGCCGCCGTTGTCCTGGCTGATCATGATGTTGGCCATCTGCGTTTCCTTGCTGAATGAAAATCGCCGGCGCCTTTCCGACATCGCCTCGCGACGGCCCGAACAGGCAACCGCCAGCGATGACGGGCACAAAAAAAGCGACGCGGTAAGGGGACCCACGTCGCATAAGGAGCTCGGTATCAGCGCACCAAGTCGAAGTTGAAGTCGGTGACGCCCATTTGCATGGTGTCGGCATCGAGCTTCTCGAGGACCGCGTTGACCAGGGTGGTCAGCATGGTCATCGCGCCTTCGTAACCCAGGGTGGTGGCACGGTGCAGGTGGTGGCGGTCGAAGATCGGGAAGCCGATGCGGATCAGCGGAACTTCGGCGTCCTTGCCCTTCTGCAGGGTGTCGCGCTGGATGAACTTGCCGTAGGAGTTGCCGATCATGAAATCGGGCTTCTCGGTGAACACCAGCGAGCGCAGGTGCCAGAGGTCATGGCTGTGGAACAGCTGGGTGGAGTGGTTCACCGGCGCCGAGGCTTCGAGCATCTTGTTCATTGCCTTGAGCCAGCGCTTGCCACCGTTGTTGCACAGTACGTGAACCGGCTCCGCGCCCAGTTCCAGAAGGAACTTGGTCATGCCCATGGTGAAGTCCGGGTCGCCCCACAGCGAGAAGCGCTTGCCGTGCAGCCAGGTGTGCGAGTCGGTCATCATGTCGACCAGGCGGCCGCGCTCGGTGGTCAGCGATTCGGAGATCGGCTTGCCGCTGATCTTCGATACCGCCATCAGGAACTCGTCGGTCCACTCCAGGCCCATCGGAATGTTGAGCTTGGGTATTTCGTGCTTCCAGGTGTCCGTGACCAGCTTGCGGGTTTTTTCCATCTGCAGCGGTTGCAGGAAGATGGTGGTCAGGGCGTTCGGCGCGTCCTTCACTTCATCCTGGGTGGTGCCGCCGGCGTACATGCGGAATTCCCCGTCGGCCGGGGTATCCAGCACTTCGGACGGATCGGAGAGCAGGCTGTAGTCGACGCCCATCTCGCTCATCATGCGTTTCATCACGCGGAAGTTGCCCAGGTAGGTCTCGAAGCCCGGCACCAGGTTGATCTTGCCGTTGCTGCCGACGACCTTGCCTTCCATGTGGTTGAGGGTGAAGTAGCGGGCGATGCCTTCGAACATGTTGTCCCAGCCGGTCACGTGGGAGCCGACGAAGGACGGGGTGTGCGCGTAGGGTGTGGCGAAGTCCTGGTCGATGTAGCCTTCCTTCTTGGCGTTGTTGATGAACGCGTTGAGGTCGTCACCGATGACTTCGGCCATGCAGGTGGTGGAGACGGCGATCATGTCCGGCTTGTACAGCGCCTTGCAGTTCTCCAGGCCGTCGTACATGTTCTTCTGCCCGCCGAACACCGCCGCGTCTTCGGTCATGGAGTCGGACACGCAGGACAGCGGCTCCTTGAAGTGGCGGTTGAAGTAGGTGCGGAAGTAGGCGACGCAGCCTTGCGAGCCGTGCACGTAGGGCATGGTCTTCTCGAAGCCGATCGAGCAGAGCACCGCGCCCAGCGGCTGGCAGGCCTTGGCCGGGTTGATGGTCAGGGCTTCGCGCTGGAAGTTGAGTTCCTTGTATTCGACGCTGGTGGTCCAGAGGAAGGTCTCGTCGACCTTGGCCTGGCCGTGGCTGTTCTCGAAGTTGGCCTTCTTGTCACCCAGCGACTGCTTGTATTCGTCCTTGCGGAACAGCGGGTAGCTGGGCTTGATGTCGTCTGCGTTTTGCATGCTGCTCTCCTCGCCGCATCGCCAATCTGCGAATCACGGCTAGAAATAATGCGGTGGGGAACGGCCGGCGGCCGCCCCGCTGAAACCCGACGCCGCACCCGCGGCGTCGGGCAGACGCGTATCGCGGTCAGGCGATGGCGCGCTGCTCTTCCTCGACGGGCTTGAGCCACGGCGGGGTGAGGTTCTTCCAGCAGGGGTTGTTCAGGGTCATGTCCATGTCGCGGGCGAAGATGGCGAAGCCGTCATAGCCGTGGTACGGACCGGAGTAGTCCCAGGAGTGCATCTGGCGGAAAGGCACGCCCATCTTCTGGAAGATGTACTTCTCCTTGACGCCCGAACCGATCATGTCCGGCTTCACGCGTTTGACGAATTCCTCGAATTCGAAACCGGTGACATCGTCATAGAGCAGCGTCGCGTTGCCCATTTCCGGAACGGTACGGTCGTAGTCGTCGTTGTGACCGAACTCGTAACCGGTGCCGACCACGTCCATGCCCAGGTCCTCGTAGGAACCGATCACGTGGCGCGGGCGCAGGCCGCCGACGTAGAGCATCACGCGCTTGCCTTCCAGGCGCGGGCGGTACTTGGCGATCACCGCGTCGACCAGCGGCTGGTACTTGGCGATGACGCGCTCGGCGCCTTCCTTGATGTGGTCGTCGAAGAACGCGGCGATGGCCCGCAGGCTCTCGGCGATCTTGGTCGGGCCGAAGAAGTTGTACTCGACCCATGGGATCCCGTACTTCTCTTCCATGTGCCGCGAGATGTAGTTCATCGAACGGTAGCAGTGCAGTAGGTTGAGCTTGGCTTTCGGGGTGTTTTCCATTTCCGCCAGGGTGCCGTCGCCAGACCACTGGGCGATCACCCGCAGACCCATCTCTTCAAGCAGGATGCGCGAGGACCAGGCGTCGCCGCCGATGTTGTAGTCACCGATGATGGTGACGTCATAGGGGCTCGACTCGAAGGCGGTACCGCCGCCCTCGCGCTCGAACACCCAGTCGCGGATCGCGTCGTTGGCGATGTGGTGACCGAGGGATTGCGAAACCCCGCGGAAGCCTTCGCAACGCACCGGGACGATCGGTTTGGAAAGCTCCGCCGCGCCCTTCTTCGACACCGCTTCGATGTCGTCGCCGATCAGGCCGATCGGGCATTCCGACTGCACGCTGATGCCACGTGCCAGCGGGAACAGGCCGTCGATCTCGTTGATCAGCTTGGCCAGCTTCTTGTCACCGCCGAAGACGATGTCCTTCTCCTGGAAATCCGAGGTGAAGTTCATGTCGCCGAAGGTGTCCACGCCGGTGTGGCCGACGTAGTAGTTGCGGCGACCGGCGCGCGAATACTGGCCGCAGCCGACCGGGCCGTGGGAAATGTGGATCATGTCCTTGATCGGACCCCAGACCACGCCCTTGGAGCCGGCGTAGGCGCAACCACGGATGGTCATCACCCCGGGCAGCGACTTGCGGTTGGACGTGACGCATTTGGTGGTCTTTTCCTGGTCGTTGACGGCCAGGTGCTTGGCGCGGTCTTTCTGCGCCTTCTCCGGATAAACCTCCAGCACCTCTTGGATGAGGGCGGCGGCTTCTTCCTTGCTGAGCGTTGCCATGTTGATCTCCTGCGCCGGCCCACTAATCCGTGGAACCAGCCATAGGTAATGACGGCTTGTTGCCTACGAACGTCCCGCGGGCCTCGCGACCGCGCGGGGGTTCACGCATCAGGCGCTGGCGGCTTCTTCGTGTGCGGCCTTGCCGATGATGCTTTCGTCTTCCTCGTCGAGGATGCCGAACTCCATCAGCAGGGATTCCAGCTCGTCCATGGTGATGGGCGTCGGAATCACGAAGTTGCGGTTGTTGACGATCTTGTTCGCCAGCTGGCGGTACTCGTCGGCCTGCTTGGCCGTCGGGTCGTACTCGACTACGGTCATGCGGCGGATCTCGGCGCGCTGTACGACGTTGTCGCGCGGCACGAAGTGGATCATCTGGGTGCCCAGCTGACGGGCCAGTTCCATGATCAGTTCGTC
Source organism: Pseudomonas sp. PS02288 (assembly GCF_029959715.1). Taxonomy (NCBI): domain Bacteria; kingdom Pseudomonadati; phylum Pseudomonadota; class Gammaproteobacteria; order Pseudomonadales; family Pseudomonadaceae; genus Pseudomonas; species Pseudomonas sp. PS02288. Next base: position 4,102 of record NZ_JASCPA010000041.1, read on the forward strand.
TTCGCGGGCGGTGTTGCGGCTGTTGCAGATCAGGCCTGCCAGACGCACGCTGCCGGAGTTGGCGTACTTCACGATGCCCTTGGCGATGTTGTTGGCCGCGTACATGGCCATCATTTCGCCGGAGCAGACGATGTAGATCTCCTGCGCCTTGTTCTCGCGGATCGGCATGGCGAAGCCACCGCAGACCACGTCGCCGAGTACGTCGTAGAACACGAAGTCGAGGTCTTCCTCGTAGGCGCCTTCCTCTTCGAGGAAGTTGATCGCGGTGATCACACCGCGGCCAGCGCAGCCAACGCCCGGCTCAGGGCCGCCCGACTCGACGCACTTGATGTCGCGATAGCCGACCTTGAGCACGTCTTCGAGCTCGAGGTCTTCCACGCTGCCGGCTTCGGCGGCCATTTCCATGATCGAGTTCTGGGCCTTGGCGTGCAGGATCAGACGGGTGGAGTCCGCCTTCGGATCGCAGCCGACGATCATCACCTTCTGACCGGCTTCGGCCAGGGCGGAGACGAGGTTCTGGGTGGTGGTGGACTTGCCGATACCACCCTTGCCGTAAATGGCGCATTGACGCAGAGCCATGCTGGTTTCTCCTTGTTGCGTGGAATTGACGAAGCGAAATTCGCCCTCGCAATTCCCTAGCGCAAGGCCTGTGCCAGCTTTTGCCTGGTAGTTAACTCATTGAAATAAATCAAGATAATAAAAAGTTGCAGATCGTTGTAGCGGTGTCGGAGGCGACAACGACAAAGCCATTGTCGGAGTGGCGACAAGCCTGAACGACCTTGTATCGGTGTCGCTATACCCACTTTTCAAGTAAGGGTATAAGGAGGCGATTCGCTCACAGGAGGAGCCGTCATGAAGATCGCCTTCGCTACCCAGGATTACGCTCGGATCGCCAAGCACGCCGGCCAGGCACGCCATTGGCTGGTGTTCGACACCGAGTTCGCCGAGCGCCCGGCGCAACGCATCGAGCTGCAGCGCGAGCAGACCTTCCACCACCTGGCCGACGGCGCCGCCCATCCCCTCGACGGGGTCGAGCTGATCGTCGCCGCCAGCGCCGGCGACGGTTTCGTCCGCCATCTGCGCAAACGTCGGCAGGAGGTACTGCTCACCGAACAGGGCGACCCGCACCTGGCCTTCCAGCGGCTGCTGCGCGGCGAAACGCTGCCCGCGCCCGGCTTCGACCCGGCGCGCGTGTTGTGCAAGATCCACGACCTGTTCTCGAGGCATTGAGCGATGAGCGTATCCGTACTCGATGACGGGCAGCTTCACCAACTGCTTCGCGACGACGTGCCCTCCGGCGACCTGACCACCAATAGCCTCGGCATCGGCGGCCTCGCCGCGCGCCTCGACTGCTCGGCACGCCAGGCCATGACGCTGTGCGGCGTCGAGGAGGCCGCGCGGCTGTTCCAGTTGCTCGGCGCGCGGGTGGACATGCATGCATCCAGCGGCCAGGCGCTGGCCGCCGGCACGCCGATCCTCTCCGTCGAAGGCCGCGCCGGCGCGCTGCACCAGGGCTGGAAGACCGCGCAGGTGCTGATGGAGTGGGCCAGCGGCGTGGCCACTGCCAGCGCCGCCCTGGTGGCCGCCGCCGCGTCGTTGCCGGTGGCCTGCACGCGCAAGAGCGCGCCGGGCACCAAGGCGCTGGCCATCAAGGCGGTTCGCGCGGGCGGCGCGACGCTGCACCGGCTCGGCCTGTCGGAAACCCTCCTGCTGTTCGCCGAGCACCGGCTGTTCCTCGACCAGGCGCCGGGCGACACCCTGGCCAGGCTGCGTCGTCGCGAACCGGAAAAGAAGATCGTGGTGGAGGTCGGCGATCTCGGCGAGGCCTTGCGCTGGGCCGAGGCGGATGTCCTGCAGCTGGAGAAATTCACCCCGGCGGCGCTGGCGGCGGTGCGCCGGGCGCTGGAGGACTGGCCGTCGCGGCCGCTGCTCGCGGCGGCTGGAGGCATCCATGCCGGCAACGCGGCGGAGTACGTCGCTGCCGGGGCCGATCTGCTGGTCACCTCATCGCCGTTCTCGGCGCCGCCCAAGGACGTACAGGTACGTTTCGGCCGGCCGCTCGCCACTGTGTAGCAAGTGCGACATCAGGGCCGCACTGTGCGTCGCAGACCGTACCAAAGGACCCTGGTGTTCACAGGAAATCTTTATGATTCAATGGGTTGAAGAGTTGGCGCCGGGTTTGCAATGGATCGTTAAAACCCGGTGAGGAACCCGCCATGCCCCCCGAGCTCCCCGTAGAACTGATCGCCGCGCGCCGTGCCGGCACCCTGGTGCCGATGCTTGGTCCGGCCGCGCTGGATGGCGTGGTCGACGCCCAGGGCCAGGCCATTCCGGCCGACAGCGAGAGCCTGATCCTGGCGCTTAATAACGGCCAGCCGATGGCCAAGAAGCTGATGTACGAGTTTCCCCGCGCCGCAATGAACGTCGAGCTCAAGCGCGGCCGCAGCGCGCTGGTGCGCTTCTTCGACGCCACCTACCGCGACCATGCCTGGAGCGCCTCGGCGCTGCACGGGCGGATCGCCGAGCTCGAACCGCCCTACGTGGTCGATTTCAACCGCGACACCCAGCTACAGGATTTCTGGGCCACCCGGCCGCACCTGCTGGTGGTCGGCATCGCCCGGCTGAGCGGCGAATTCGCCCGCTACCGGCTGTTCCAGCACGATGGCGAGGGTTACCGCGCGGTCGCCGAGGACACCCTCGATAGCAACCTGCCGGTGTTGTTCAAACCGGTCGGGGCGGCGCGCCCGGAATCCCTCTACGTCGCCTCGGACGCCGACTACGTCGACTACCTCACCGAACTGATGGGCGGCTTCGGCATGCCGGCGTTTCTCAAGCAGCGCCGCCTGGGCATGCAGTACCTGCTGATCGGCCTGCGCCTGAACCGCGACACTGAACGCATGCTGCTCTCCGACATCGTCTGGGGCGCTGGCGAACCCGCCGGCTGGGCCTGCATGCCGGAGTGTTCGGCCAAGGAGCGGCGTTTTCTCGAACGCGCCGGCTTCGTCGTTCTCGACCTTGCCCCAGAGCAAGTCCTGAACGGTTTGAGTCCGCATCATGAACCCCTCGTCCGCCATCCCGCCGGAGCACATCCATGAGCCACGCTTCCTACCCGCTGCACCTGCACTACATGGGCCTTCCGGCTCTGGACAATTCGCGCCAGGCCTTCTTCGGCCTGCTCGGCGCCCTGCCCTTCGCCGAACGCGAAAACACCGCGCCGCAGGTGATCGAGCGGATCATCGAGCGGGCCCGTGAACACTTCGCCCTGGAAGAACGCTTCATGCAGGCGACCGCCTACGGCGAGCAACGCGAGCACTGCGAAGAGCACCAGGAAACCCTGGACATGCTGCAACGCATGCAGGCGAGTTTCGGCCAGGCCAACGGCCGGCGCAGCCGCGAAGCGCTCTACCAGCGCGTGCTGCGCAACCTCGACGAACACATCCAGAGTCTGGACGCCTGCCTGGCGCTGCACCTGCAGCGTCCGCAAAGCTGGGAAGCGCAACAGCAGGTCGCCTGAAGGCAGTCCATTCCGTCGCGTTCCCCGGAGGTCGCCCATGAGCGCACTGCACCTGAGCCGCCCCTTGCTGAATGCCGAGCAGGTCTGGCTGGCGAGTAGCCACGGCCTACCCAACGACCGCTGGCTGGCGCGCATGCTAGCCAGCCAGCGATTCGGACACAGCGCCCTGCCGGACGGTCTGGGCCTCGCGCCCCCGGACTTCGAGGTTCTGTTGCAGCGGCATTTCCCCGGCCTGGGGCAGGCCCCGGGCGCTGCGCTGCCGGCAGCCAGTCACCGGCGCGACGATTGCCAGGCGCTGGAGCAATTGCTGTTGAGCCACCGTGCCGGCAACGATCCCAGCGAAACCTGGATGGCCAGCATCCTCGCCCACGGCTGCCTGGGGGGCGATCACCTCTGGTACGACCTCGGGCTCTGGTCGCGCGACGACCTCAGCGCGCTGCTGGCGAGCAACTTCCCTGCCCTGGCCGAGCAGAACCGCTTCAACATGAAGTGGAAGAAATTCCTCTACCGCCTGCTCTGCGCCGGACGTTACTGCCGCTCGCCGAGCTGCCAGGGCTGCATCGAGTTCAGCGAGTGCTTCGGCCCGGAAAGCTGAGCGGTCCATCGACCAGGTCATGGCCCGCTTGCGGGCCATAGGGTGGGCCGGGTGCAACCCGCGATCATCGTGCGGCAACGCGGATTCATCGGCGCTACGCGATGTGCCGATCGGGTCCGGTTCCTGATCATTTCAGAGCAATGACGGCCGCGTAGGGTGGGCTTCAGCCCACCGTTTGCCCGGCCCGCCGCACGGCTGGCATCTCAGCCGTGCTTGCCGCAGGCGCAGCCTTCCAGGCCGCTGCCGATGCTTCCCGCCGGCAGCTCCAGCAAGCTGTCCACTTGTGCGGCTTCGAAACCCACCAGGAAGCGTTCGCCGCGTTGCAGCAGCGGCCTGCGGGCCAGCAGTGGTTCGCTGAGCAGCAGCTCCAGGGCTTCTTCGGCGCCGAGTTCCTGCGGGCGGATCTCGCCGGAGGCGACCCTCGGGGCGGTCGGGTTGAACCATTCGGCCACCGGCAGCGGACCGAGGAATCGCAGCAGGCGTTCGGCCGTCCAGGCCTCGGCGCGCAGGTCGTGGACCTCGACCGGTACGTGCAGCGCGGCGAGTTGCTCCAGCTGACGCTGATTGCCTTTGCAGCCGGGCTTGCCATAGAAATGCAGGGTGGTCATCGGATGTCCTGGGGGATTGAGGAAGGAAGCTCGCCGGCCGACAGCAGGATGCCGGTCAGTGAGCCGGGTGGATTCAGCGCATCGCCCAGCTCGTCGAGGATCGCGCCCTCGATCGGACAGATGCTCGCGCACTGGGCTTCGTCGTGGTCGCCGACGCATTCGGTGCACTTGTCCGCATCGATGAGGAAGTGTGGCTGGGCCTGGTAGATCGCATCGTTCGGACAGACCGGAACGCAGGCCCAGCAGTTGACGCAGCTATCGATTATTTCCAGGGCCATCGGGGTTCTCCTCGGTGAACGGCGGCCCCTGTTCCGGGGCCTCTTGGATCGGTGGCGGGTCAGGCGCTCTGCCGCTGCTGGGCGACGTCATCGGTCAGCTTGCCGGCCTCCAGCAGCTCCTGGTAAAGCGCCAGCACGGCTTCCTCGATGGGCTCCAGGGCGTGTTCGCCGTTGGGCTGGATGCCGGCGTTCTCCAGCGCGCTCCAGGGCTCGTAGCCGACCTTGGCGCAGAGCACCGCGCGGCAGCCTTCCAGTGCGTCGATGATCTTCGCCAGCGCGCTTTCACCTTGGCCGCAGCTGCTGTCGCCTTCGCAGTAGGGCGTTTCCACCCGGCGGTGGCCGATGAAACGCACGCCGGCGGGGGACGCTTCGTAGATCAGGAACTCGCGGGCGTGGCCGAAGTGTTCGTTGACCAGGCCGCCGCCCTTGGTGGCCACCGCCATCAGCGCGGTCGGCCCGGACGCTTGCAGGATGGGCACCGGCGCGGGTCCGTGCTGGCGGCGTTGGGCGAGCTCCTCGGCGATATCGGCGTGAACCCGGGCGCGGGTTTCCATCGCCGCGGCGTAGTCGATTTCCATGGCGTCGATCTTTTCCAGGGTGAACTCCGCGCCACGGTCTTCGCCGAGCAGGCCGACCGCATCGGCACGGCACTGGCGGCAGTGGCGCATCATGTTCATGTCGCCGGCGCAGGCATCCTGCAGCGCCTGCAATTCGGCGTGGCTCGGTTCGCGCTGTCCGGTGAGGCCGTAGAAGGTGCCGTGCTCGGCTTCGGCGATCAGCGGCATCACGTTGTGCAGGAAGGCGCCCTTCTCCTTGACGATGCGCGAGACCTCCTTGAGGTGCTCGTCGTTGACGCCGGGGATCAGCACCGAATTGACCTTCACCAGGATGCCGCGCTCCACCAGCATCTCCAGCCCGCGCTGCTGCTGCTCGATGAGGATGCGCGCGGCTTCGATGCCGCGGATGCGGCGGTTCTGCCAGAAGATCCATGGATAGATCTTCGCGCCCACCTCGGGGTCGACGCAGTTGATGGTGATGGTGACGTGGTCGATGTTGTGCTTGCTCAGCTCCTCGACGCTCTCCGGCAGGCTCAGGCCATTGGTCGAGACGCAGAGTTTGATGTCCGGGGTTTGCTCGCTGAGCATGCGGAAGGTGTCGAAGGTGCGCTGCGGGTTGGCCAGCGGGTCACCCGGCCCGGCGATGCCGAGCACGCTCATCTGCGGAATCGCCGCGGCGACCGCCTTGACCTTCTTCACCGCCTGTTCCGGGCTGAGCACCTCCGACACCACGCCGGGGCGCGATTCGTTGGCGCAGTCGTACTTGCGGTTGCAGTAGTGGCACTGGATGTTGCAGGCCGGCGCCACCGCGACGTGCATGCGCGCGAAGTAGTGGTGGGCGTCCTCCGAGTAGCACGGGTGGTTGAACACCTTGTCGCGTATCGCCTCCGGCAGATGACCGAGCTGGTCATCGCTGGAACCGCACGAGTTGGCCGCGCAGCCGCCCGAAGGAGACGCCGGTGGGTCGTTGAACAGAACGGGCAGGTCCATGGACGCTTCCTCCGGGTGAGATGAAGCTCGGAGTGCAAGCGCTGTGCCGTTGCCTCTGTCGAACGACAACCCATTGTTTTCAAACGAATCTCGAAAAACGCGCTGGCGCTTTCGGCGATCTGTGTGAACAACGCCCCACGTGCGATGGGAGGAATGTGAGGTTTGCGACAGGCCTGCGCCTTCGCGGCGTCGGGCCTGTCGCCGGGCCCGCGGGCAGAGGCCGCCCAGGCGCCGGCTGGCGGGCCCGCTGCGGCGGTTGGTCGCGAAGGCTGGCGACGGCAAGCTCCTTGCTGGGGATGCTGGGTGGTCGCCTCGCGCGACACTGCCGAACCGGAGCCCGCCGATGAACGATCACCAGTCCCAACGCCTGCTCGATGCCCTCTCCGAACCCTCGCGCGCCGCGCTGCTGGAAGGCTTCCGCGTGCGCCGCCTGGTGCAGGGCGAGATTCTTGGCGGCCCGCAGGAGATCCGCGACAGCGTGTTCATCCTGCGCAGCGGGCGGATTCGCGTGTTCCTCACGTTCGAGGACAAGGAGCAGACGCTGACCTTCCTCGAGCCCGGCGACATCTACAGCACCCACAGCCGCGCCTACCTGCAGGCGATCAGCGAGTGCGACGTGCTGGTGACCGAGACGCGGACCATGCTCGGCAAGCTGGCGGCGCTGCCCGAAGCCGCGCCGGTGGTGATCCGTGTGCTGGCGCAGTCGCTGGGCAACGCCATGCAGATCATCGAGGACCTGGCCTTTCGCGATGTCGAGGGGCGCCTGGCGCGCTTTCTCGACGGCATGCTGCTGCGCAAGGGCGAACTGGTCGACGCGCGCAGCTGGCGCCTGCCGCTGGCGCTGAACACCGAGGACATCGCCCAGTTGCTCGGCACCACCCGGCAGACGCTGTCGTCGCTGATCGCCCGGCTGACCCGCGAGGGCATCCTCGAGCGCGACGGCGGCGGCACCTTCCTCATCCACCGCGCCGACCTGCTGCGCGAACGCAGCGGCTGGCGCTACAGCAGCTGGCGCGCGCAGGACAAGAACGCACTGTCGGCTGGCTGACAGACCGCGCCGCGTCGGCTTCCTAGGATGGCCTTCCAGCGACCGCTCTCCCGCGAGGGAGGGCCCCATTTCCGGAGGCAGCATGAACACCAGCGGCACCACGACCACCTACCGCAGCATCGCCGGTGAGGGCGACCTGCCCTACATCGATTGCGACCACTGCATCCGCCTGATCTACGCGCGCATCCAGCACCACATCGCCGAAGACGACGGCAACTGCGTGCTGTGCCGCTATTTCCGCGAAAAGCTCGGCGACCGCGACGGCTCCGAGGACGATGCCCGGCTGCTGCTGCACGCGCAGGTGAACATCATCCACGAGCTGTTCGAGCGGCGTCAGGACGACGAGGCGCAGACCCTGCTGTACCGGGTCGAGGACGATTGCTGCTGAGAAGTGCGAGCCTGCCGGCGATCCGCACACGGCGATCGCCAGCAGGCGCTGCGCCGCCCGCCAGGCGGGTTACAGCTGCTTCACGCGGATGTTCAGCGTTTGGATGCGGTAGGCGATCTGTCGCGGCGTCATGCCCAGCAGGCGCGCGGCCTTGGCCTGCACCCAGCCGGCCTGTTCGAGGGCGGCGATCACCTTCTCACGTTCGTCGAGGCTGTCGTCGTCCAGCGCCACGGGCTCGCTGCGGCCGACGTTGATCTGCTCGTTGATCCCGGTGAGCAGCACCTGGTCGCGGTCGATCAGGCCGTCGCTGGACATCACCGCGGCGCGCTCCAGGCTGTTCTCCAGTTCGCGCACGTTGCCCGGCCAGTCGTGGTGCATCAGCACCCGGCGGGCGGCGTCGGTGAGTTCCAGCTCGCGGCCCTGCAGGCGGGAGATTTTCTGGATGAGGAACTGGGCGATGTCCGGGATATCCTCCATGCGCTCGCGCAGCGGCGGCATGACGATCGGCATCACGTTCAGCCGGTAGTACAAATCCTCGCGGAACTTGCCCTTCGCCACGTCGCTTTCCAGGTCGCGGTGGGTCGCGGCGATCACCCGCACGTCGACCTTCAGCGTGCGGGTGCCGCCGACGCGTTCCAGTTCGCCTTCCTGCAACACGCGCAGCAGCTTGGCCTGGAACGCCGCGGACACTTCGCCGATCTCGTCGAGGAACAGGGTGCCGCCGTTGGCCTGCTCGAAGCGGCCCTGGCGCTGGGTCATGGCGCCGGTGAAGGCGCCCTTCTCATGGCCGAACAGCTCGGACTCCAGCAGGTTCTCCGGCAGCGCCGCGCAGTTCAGCTTGATCATCGGCCCGCGTGCGCGCGGCGAGTTGTAGTGGATGGCGTTGGCGATCAGCTCCTTGCCGGTGCCGGTCTCGCCGCGGATCAGCACCGTGGTGTTCCATTTGGATACCTGGCGCACTTGGTCGAACACGTGCCGCATGGCGAAGGAGTGGCCGATGATGTTGTCGAAGCCGTACTGCGCGCGCACCGTTCGGCGCAGCTGGTCGCGCTCGTCCTTGAGCGCCTGCTTCTCGGTTTCCACTTCCCAGGCCAGGCGCACGCTCTGGCCGATCAGGTTGGCGACCATCTCGAGGAAGCGCCCGCGTTCCTCAAGCAACTGCAGGTGCACGGTGTTCGGTTGCGCGGCGAACACGCCGATGATTTCCCGGCTGCTGCGGATCGGCATGCCGATGAACGCGCGTTGCGGATCGTAGATGCCCAGCCGCGAGAGAAAGCGCGGGTCGTCGCCCAGGCGCGGCAAGACCAGTCCGGCGCCCTCGACGAAGACGCTGCCGACGATGCCCTCGCCGGTCTGGTAGCGCACCCCGCCGACGGTCAGCTCCGGCATGCCCTGCACGGCGTACACCAGCAGGCCGTCCTCGCCGGGCGGGGCGAGGCAGACCATGCCGCGCTCCAGGCCGCCGCGTTCGTGCAGCACCTGCAGCACCGAGCTGAGGGTTTCCTTCAGGTTGAGCGAATGAGAGAGCACGCGGCTGACCAGAAACAGGGTTTCCAGCTCGCCGGCGAGGATCGCCTGTAGGGTGCCTTGGTCGAGACGTTCGTTGAACTCAGACATAGGGGATCTGCACCCTTACCTGGCAGCCCTGGCCGGTCGCGGAGTCGATCTCGATCAGGCCCTCGTGGCGCATCACCACGTCCTGGGCCATGGTCAGGCCCATGCCGATGTGCGGCTGGCCGCGCGTCTTGGTGGTGAAGAACGGCTCGAACACGCGGCTCTGCAGCTCGGCGGCGATGCCCGCGCCGCTGTCTTCGATCAGCACTTCGACATGGTCCTCGCGGGCCAGCGTCGTCACGCTGATCTCGCGGGTGCCCTGGCGCCTGGCGTCGATGCCCTCGATGGCGTTGTCCAGCAACTGCTTGAAGAGCATGGTCAGCGAGGTCGGCAGGCCGTTGACGTTGGGCAGCAGCGACTCCGGGCGCCACTCCACGACGATGCCCAGGCCGAGCAGACGCGGGGTGAGGATCCACAGCACGTTCTGCAGGATGGCGTTGAGGTTGACCGGCTGCAGCGGCTCCTGGGCCAGCGCCGGAATGCTCGCGTTCAGGTTGTCCAGGGTCATGCCGCCGACGCGCAGCACGTCATCGAACATCTTCTTCAGCGCCTGCTGGTCGAGCTGCGGCTGGCGTTCCAGCAGCTTGGCCGCGGCGGCGATCATGTTCAGCGGCCCGCCGAGCTGGTAGATCGCCCCGGACAGCGTCTCACGCACGCTGCGCACGCGTTCCTGCTCGGTGAGCAGGGCCCGCAGGCCGCTGGCGCGGATGTGGTCCTGCTGGCGCTTGAGCTCGCTGATGTCCTGCACCACCAGCAGCATGTAGCGGTAGCCGCGGTTCTCGTAGAAGGCTTCGGCGCTGGTGTCCTGCTCGTCGATGAGCGAGCCGGCGCAGCTGAACCACAGCGGCTCGCGGTCCTGCCGGTCGATGCGCACTTCCAGCGGGGCGAAGCCGCTGGCCAGCGCGTTGACCCGGTCGAACGCCGGTACCTCGCGCTCGAGCGCGGAAAGCAGCAGTTGCGCCGGGTCCGGCGCGAGGTCGCCGATCAGCTTCTTGTAGGTCTGGTTGCTGAGCAGCACGCGCTCGCGCGAGTCGAGCAGTACCATCGCCACCTGCGCGGCGTCCACCACCGATTCGATCAGGGTCTTCTGGTTGCGCACCTGGCGTTCCAGGCGGTGCATCTCGGTGACGTCGCGGTGCATGCCCAGGTAATGGGTGATGTTCTGCTCCTCGTCGAGCACCGGGGTTATGGTCAGGTCGGCGAGGTAGCGCGAGCCGTCCTTGCGCCGGTTCACCAGCAGGCCGTTCCACGGCTTCTGCCGCAGCAGCTGCGCCCACATGCTCTCGTAGACGATCGGCGGGGTGACGCGGTAGGAGAGGATCGACTCGTTGCGGCCGATCACCTCCGGCAGGGTGTAGCCGGTGACGCGCTGGAACGCCGGGTTCGCATAAACGATGTGGGCATGGGCGTCGGTGATGGAGATCGCCAGCGCCGACTGTTCGACCGCCTGGCGGAACACCTGGGGCGGAAGCTGATCGTAATCGCCCGGTTCGCTCGGGACGGAGGACGAGTCGGAGTTCAGAGAGGTCGATCTGGACATGCGGGCGTGCTCGCTCACAGAGAGGACCCCGGATAAGGAGCAATAACCGTTCCATTGATAGGGATATGCGCCAGTCCCCAATGCCGCAGCGGCGTGGCGCGCGGCCGGGTCCACATACAGACGCCCGGGGCTGTGTGCCATACCCGACAAAGCCCCACCCTTCGGGCCAAGCCTGACAGCTCCGCGATGCCCTCCGATTGGGCGCAGGCCCCGAATGACGTGGGCTTGCCGCACTTTTTTCGACTGGCACGGCGCTTGCGCTGGGACAGCCAAGGAGGTGCCCCCATGTCTGACTATCTGCTACTGCTGCTCTCGACCGCCCTGGTCAACAACGTGATCCTGGTGAAGTTTCTCGGCCTCTGCCCGTTCATGGGGGTGTCGAGCAAGATCGACAGCGCCCTCGGCATGGGTATGGCGACCACCTTCGTGCTCACCCTCGCCGCCGCCTGCTGCTGGCTGGTCGAGAACCTCATGCTGGCGCCGCTGGGGCTGCAGTTCCTGCGCATTCTCGCGTTCATCCTGATCATCGCCACGCTCGTGCAGTTCACCGAGATGCTGGTGCGCAAGGTCAGCCCCGGCCTGTACCAGGTGCTCGGCATCTACCTGCCGCTGATCACAACCAACTGCGCGGTGCTCGGTATTCCGCTGGTCAGCGCATCGAGCAAGGCCGGCTTCGCCGTCTCACTGCTCGACGGCTTCGGCTCCTCGCTCGGCTTCACCCTGGTAATGGTGCTGTTCGCCGGCCTGCGCGAGCGTCTGGCGCTGGCCGACACCCCCGCGCTGTTCCGCGGCTCGCCGATCGCCTTCGTCTGCGCCGGCCTGCTGGCCGTGGCGTTCATGGGCTTCGCCGGCCTCGGCGGACTTTAAGGAGCACCTCCATGCTGATGACCGTAATGCCGCTGACCGCCCTCGGCCTGGCCCTGGGCTTCCTGCTCGGCGGTGCCGACCGCCTGCTGCGCGTGCCGCGCGATGAACTCGAGGAAGAGCTGCTGAAGATGCTTCCCGGCAGCCAGTGCGGCCAGTGCGGCTACATCGGCTGTGCCGGCGCCGCACAGGCGTTGGCCAAGGGCGAGGCTCCGCTGACCCTGTGCCCGCCCGGTGGTCGCGCGGTGGCCCAGGCGCTGGCCGAGCGCCTCGGCGTGGAGATGAACCTCGCCGACATGCCCGATGACGTGCCGCGCGTGGCGCAGGTGCTCGAGCACCTGTGCATCGGCTGCACCCGCTGCTTCAAGGTCTGCCCGACCGATGCGGTGATGGGCGCCGCCAAGCAACTGCACCAGGTGTTCGGCGACGCTTGCACCGCCTGCGGCAAATGCCAGGCGATCTGCCCCACCGAGGCGATACAGCTGACCCCGGTGGCCCCGAGCCTGCTGACCTGGGGCTGGGAACGGCCCCTGGCGACCCGAGAGGTATGAGGATGAAATGGAATCGTTGGCGCGGCGGGGTCCATCCGGCCGGTCGCAAGGAAGAGTCCAGCGCGCAGCCGATCCGTCGACTTCCGCTGCCCGAACTGTTGTTCATCCCGCTGCAGCAGCACGTCGGCGAGATGGCCATGCCGGTGGTTGGCGTCGGCCAGCGCGTGCTCAAGGGTCAACTGCTGGCCGCCGGCCAGGGCAACATCTCCGCGCCGCTGCATGCGCCGACGTCCGGGCTGGTGCGCGCGCTCGGCGAATACCCGGCGCCGCACCCGTCCGGGTTGCCGCTGCCGACGCTGGTGCTGGAAGTCGACGGCGACGACCGCTGGGTCGACCTGGAGGTCGCCGCCGATCCCTTCGCCCTGGCGCCGGAAGACGTCTGCCGGCGGGTGGGCGAGGCCGGTATCGTCGGCCTCGGCGGAGCGACCTTTCCTTCCGCGGTGAAGCTGGAGCTGAGCCTGCGCCGCGGCATCGATACGCTGGTGATCAACGGCGGCGAGTGCGAGCCCTACCTGACCAGCGACGACCTGCTGATGCGCGAGCGCGCCGCCGAGGTGATCACCGGCGCGCGGCTGATCCGTCATGCCGTGCAGGCGCGCCAGGTGCTGCTGGGTGTTGAGGACAACAAGCCCGAAGCCCTCGCCGCGCTGCGCCTGGCCGCGCTCGGTACTGAAGTCGAGGTGCAGTCGGTGCCCAGCCGCTACCCGATGGGTTCGGACAAGCAACTGGTGAAATGGCTGACCGGCCGCGAAATCCCCGCTGGCGGCCGCGCCGCCGACGCCGGCGTGCTGGTGCACAACGTCGCCACCGCCTACAGCGTCGCGCGCGCCCTGGTCCACGGGCAACCGCTGGTGTCGCGCATCGTCACCCTGGCCGGCGGCGCGATGGCCCACCCGGGCAACTGGGAAGTGCCCTTCGGCACCCTCATCAGCCGCCTGATCGAAGGCGCCGGTGGCTATCTGCAAACCCCGGCACGCCTGGTCATGGGCGGGCCGATGATGGGCATGCAACTGCCGCGTGCCGACGTGCCGGTGGTCAAGGGCTGCAGCGGCGTGCTGGCACTTTCCGCGGCGGAAGTCGCCGAGCGGGCGCCGGAGCCCTGCGTGCGCTGCGCTAACTGCGTACGCGGCTGCCCGCAGGGGCTGATGCCGCTGGAGATGGCCGCCTACATCCGCAACGGCGACCTCAAGGGCGCGCAGGCCCTGGGCCTGAAGGACTGCATCGGTTGTGGCGCCTGCTCGTACATCTGCCCGTCGAACATCCCCCTGACCCACTACTTCAACTACGCGCGCAACGAGCTGGCCACGATGGCCCGCCAGCAACGCAAGCTGGACGCCACGCGCCGGCTCGCCGAGCAGCGCGAGGCCCGCTTCGCCCGCGAACAGGCGCGGCTGGCGGCGCGTCGCGCGGCGGCCATGGCGCAGACGGAGAAAAGCCAATGAGCGAGACCAGCGTGGTCCACGGGCCACACGCCCACGCCGGGCCCAGCCTGCGGCGGATGATGCTCGAGGTGATCCTCGCGTTGCTCCCCGCGACCCTCTACGGCTTTAGCCAGTACGGCTGGCCGGCACTCTTCCTGTTCCTCACCTGCATCCTCTGCGGGCTGCTCATCGAGGCGCTCTGCCTGCGCCTGCAGAAACGCCCGCTGCGCGCCCTCGGCGACGGTTCGGCGCTGCTCAGCTGCTGGCTGCTGGCACTTTCGTTGCCGCCGTGGGCGCCCTGGTGGGTGGCGCTGGTCGGTGCGCTGCTGGCGATCGGGCTGGTCAAGCAGCTGTTCGGCGGGCTGGGGCAGAACCTGTTCAACCCGGCGATGGCGGCACGCGTGATCCTGCTGATTGCCTTCCCCGTGGAGATGACCCGCTGGGTGCAGCCGCTCGCGCTGGGCAGCCTGCCGGCGCCGGGTATCATCGAGTCTCTGCAGATCACCTTCGGTGGGGCGCAGACCGATGCCTACGCTTCGGCCACCCTGCTCGGCCACGTGAAGACCGAGCTGAGCCGCGGTAGCGCATTGAGCGCGGCGCTGGCGGACATCTACCGACCGCTGCAGGCGCTGCTCGGCGAGCGCGCCGGCAGCATGGGCGAGGGTTCCGCCCTACTGCTGGCGCTCGGCGGCTGCTTCCTGCTGGCGCGCCGGGTGATCACCTGGCAGGCGCCCGTGGGGCTGACCCTCGGCCTCGCCCTGCCGGCGCTGGCGATGTACCTGATCGATCCGCTGCGCTATGCCAGCCCGCTCTATCACCTGCTCTCCGGCGGCTTCATGCTGACCCTCTGGTTCATCGTCACAGACCCGGTGACCTGCCCGGCGTCTGCCGCCGGGCGGCTGCTCTTCGGCCTGCTGTGCGGCGTGCTGATCTACCTGATCCGCACCTACGGCAGCTATCCCGAGGCGGTGGCCTTCGCCCTGCTGCTGATGAACGCGGCGACCCCGCTGATCGACCGTTACCTGCGTCCGCGCATCTATGGCCGCACTCGCCAGGGTGCCGCCCTGCAACCATTCAACCGGAGGGCGCCATGAACTGGCAGCGTCTGCACGGCTACCTCAGCTACCAGAGCCTGATGCTCGGCGCCGTGGTCCTGGTCACCTGCGCCGCCCTCGGCTGGGCGGCGCAGCGCACGCACGACCCGATCCTCGCCGCCGAGGCCCAGGACCTGCGCAACAACCTGTCCCGCGTGCTGCCGCACGGCAGCTACGACAACGACCTGCTGCAGACCCGCGCGCAGGTCGACGGCCCGGAAGGGCCGCTCGACGTCTACCGCGCCACGCTGCAGGGCAAGCCGGTGGCGGCGATCTTCGCCGTGCACGGGCGTGGCTATGCCGGTGACATCGAGGTGCTGCTGGCCATTTCGCCGGAAGGCGCGCTGCTCGGCGCACGGGTGCTCAAGCATAAGGAAACCCCGGGGCTGGGCGACAAGATCGACGTCGAGAAGAACCCCTGGATCACCCGCTTCCAGGGTCTCTCGCTGGGCAATCCGCCCGTGGAGCGCTGGGCGGTGAAGAAGGACGGCGGCGACTTCGACCAGTTCGCCGGCGCCACCATCACCCCGCGCGCGGTGGTCAAGGAAATCCGTGAGGGCCTGGAGTTCTTCGCCAGCCATCGCCAGCAACTGTTAGGCGAAACCCTCGCCGCCGGAGAATCGCAATGAGCAACTACCTGCGCATCGCCCAGGACGGACTGTGGAGCAACAACATCGTGTTCGCCCAGGTGCTCGGCATGTGTCCGACCATGGCGGTCACCGGCTCGGCGACCAACGGCCTGGGCATGGGCCTGTGCACGACGCTCGTGCTGGTCTGCGCCAACCTGCTGGTTTCGATGATTCGCCAGGCGGTGACCGAGGCCATCCGCATCCCGGTGTTCATCGTCATCATCGCCACCCTGGTGACGCTGCTGGACATGATGATGAACGCCTGGGCCCACGCGCTGTACCAGGTGCTTGGTCTGTACATCGCGCTGATCGTCGCCAACTGCGCGGTGCTTGGACGCTCGGAGGCCTTCGCCTCGAAGAACGGCGTGGTCGTCTCGACCCTCGACGGCCTGTTCATGGGGCTGGGCTTCACTTTCGCGCTGACCCTGATCGGCGCGATCCGCGAGCTGATCGGCAACGGCACGCTGTTCGCCGACGCGCACCTGCTGCTCGGCTCGTCGTTCGCCTTCCTCGAGACCCAGGTGATCCCCGACTACAAGGGCTTCCTGCTGATGATCCTGCCGCCGGGCGCGTTCTTCGCGCTGGGCTTCCTGCTCGCGCTCAAACGCTGGATCGACCAGCGCCAGCAGGCACGCCAGGGCATCCAGGCCGTACCCGCCGCCGCGCTCGGCGGCGGTGGCTGCCACTGACTTTCAGGGAGCAATAACATGCAGATCGTCGTTGCTTATGCCGAGGCCAACAACCAGGCCTGGCTGGAACTGGACGTGCCGGAGGACTGCTGCGTGCGCGACGCCATCGAGCGTTCGGGGGTGCTCAAGCGCTTCCCGGCGCTGGACCTGGCGAAGAGCAAGGTCGGCATCTACGGCAAGCTGGTGAAGCTGGAGGCCCCGCTGCAGCCGGGCGACCGCGTGGAGATCTACCGCGCCATCCTGGTCGATCCCAAGCTGGTGCCGCGGCGCAAGATGGATGATGACGACGACGATGACGATTGAGGCCGGCGGGACGGGTGTAGCCCTCCCCTGAACCGCGTTCGGCACCGCGTGCCGTAGCAGCCGGCGTTTCCGCCGGCTTCGGCGCGCAGCAGGGGTCAGCCGCGTGGCGGCATCCCCCATTCCTCACCCCAGCAGCGAAATGTCCGCCACGCCGAGGAACAGCCCGCGCAACTGCGCCAGCAGCGCGTAGCGGTTGGCGCGTACCGAGGCGTCTTCGGCGTTCACCAGCACCGCTTCGAAGAACGCATCCACCGGCTGGCGCAGCGCGGCCAGGCGCGCCAGCGCCTCGCTGTACTGCCGCGCCGCCGCCATCGGCCGGACCGCCTGGTCGGCCTGCTGCATCGCGGCATACAGGGAGAACTCGGCGGGGTTGTCGAAGTAGTGCGCCTGGACGCCGGCCGGCAGCGTGCCGTCGAACTTGCCCAGCAGGTTCGACACGCGCTTGTTGGCGGCGGCCAGGGCAGCGGCTTCCGGCAGGCGGCGGAACAGCTGCACCGCTTGCACGCGCTGGTCGAAGTCCAGCGGCGAGCCCGGCTGCAGCGCGCGTACCGCCTGGTAGGCGGCGACGTCCACGCCTTCGTCTTCGTAGCGCGCACGCAGGCGGTCGAAGACGAAATCCAGCACTTGGGTGGCCAGGCCGTTGGCTTTCACCTGGCCGCCGAACTGGCGGATGGCGAAGGCCACGGTCTCGTTCAGGTCCAGGTCCAGGCCCTTCTCGATGAGAATGCGCAACACGCCGAGGGCGGCGCGACGCAGGGCGTAGGGGTCCTTGCTGCCGGTGGGCAGCATGCCGATGCCGAAGATGCCGACCAGGGTGTCGAGCTTGTCGGCCACCGCTACGGCGGCGCCGGTCAGGGTGGTCGGCAGCTCGGCGCCGGCGCCGCGCGGCATGTACTGCTCGTTCAGCGCGAGCGCCACGTCTTCCGGCTCGCCGCCGTTGAGCGCGTAGTAGTAGCCGGCGATGCCCTGCATCTCGGGGAACTCGCCGACCATCTCGGTGGCCAGGTCGCACTTGCTCAGCAGGCCGGCACGCGCGGCGTTGCGCGCATCGCCGCCGACCCGTTCGGCGATGAACGCCGCCAGTTTCGAGACGCGAACGGCCTTGTCGTAGACGGTGCCGAGCTGGGCCTGGAAGACCACCTTCTTCAGCCGCTCGTTGAAGCTTTCCAGCGGCTGCTTCTTGTCCTGCTTGAAGAAGAACTCGGCATCGGTGAGGCGCGGACGCACCACCTTCTCGTTGCCGGAGACGATCTGCGCCGCGTCCAGGCTGTCGATGTTGGCCACCGTGATGAAGCGCGGCAGCAGCTTGCCGTGGGCGTCCAGCAGGCAGAAGTACTTCTGGTTGTCCTGCATGGTGGAGATCAGCGCTTCCTGGGGCACGGCGAGGAAGCGTTCCTCGAACGAGCAGACCAGCGGCACCGGCCATTCGACCAGCGAGGCGACCTCGTCGAGCAGCGCCGGCGGAACGATCGCGCTGCCCTGCTCGGCCGCGGCCAGTTCGCTGACGCGGGCGGCGATCAGCGCGCGGCGCTCGGCGAAGTCGGCGATCACGTGGGCGCCGCGCAGGGTTTCGGCGTAGGCGGCCGGGCTGGCAATGCTCACCGCGTCGGGGTGGTGGAAGCGGTGCCCGCGGCTCTCGCGGCCGGCGGTCTGGGCGAGGATCTCGCAGTCGATCACGTCATCGCCGAAGAGCATCACCAGCCATTGCGTCGGGCGTACGAACTCTTCCTTGCGCGCCGCCCAGCGCATGCGCTTGGGAATCGGCAGGTCGTTCAGCGAGGTCTCGACGATGCCCGGCAGCAGGCCGATGGCGGGCTGGCCGGGGATGCTGCGGCTGAACTTCAGCTTGGCGCCGCTGCGGTCGACCTCGGCGAGGTCGACGCCGCATTTCTTGGCGAAGCCCAGCGCCGCGGCGGTGGGGTTGCCTTCGGCGTCGAAGGCAGCCTGGATCGGCGGGCCGTCGAGGTTGACGCTGCGGTCCGGCTGCTGGCTGTCCAACTGCTCGACCAGCACCGCGAGACGCCGTGGCGCGGCGTAGACGCGCGCGGAAGCGTAGCCGAGGCCGGCGGCCTTGAGGCCTTTTTCGATGCCGGCGAGAAAGGCATCGCCGAGGCTTTTCAGCGCTTTCGGCGGCAGCTCTTCGGTGCCCAGTTCAACCAGGAAATCCTTGGTGGTCATTATTCGGCCTCCTTCAGCTTGGCCAGTACTTCGTCACGCAATTCAGGAGTGGCCATCGGGAAGCCGAGGCGCGCGCGGGCCTGCAGGTAGCTCTGCGCCACGGCGCGGGCGAGTGCGCGAACACGCAGGATGTACTGCTGGCGCGCGGTCACCGAGATGGCGCGGCGGGCGTCGAGCAGGTTGAAGGTGTGCGAGGCCTTGAGGACCATCTCGTAGGTCGGCAGCGGCAGCTCCAGCTCGATCAGGCGGTTGGCCTCGGACTCGTAGAAATCGAACAGCTCGAACAGCTTGTCGACGTTGGCGTGCTCGAAGTTGTAGGTGGACTGCTCCACCTCGTTCTGGTGGAACACGTCGCCGTAGGTCACGGTGCCGAACGGGCCGTCGGTCCAGATCAGGTCGTAGACCGAGTCGACGCCCTGCAGGTACATGGCCAGGCGCTCCAGGCCGTAGGTGATCTCGCCGGTCACCGGGTAGCACTCGATGCCGCCGACCTGTTGGAAGTAGGTGAACTGGGTGACTTCCATGCCGTTCAGCCAGATTTCCCAGCCGAGACCCCAGGCGCCGAGGGTCGGCGATTCCCAGTTGTCCTCGACGAAACGGATGTCGTGCACCAGCGGATCGAGGCCGATGCGCTTCAGCGAGCCGAGGTAAAGCTCCTGAAAGTTTTCCGGATTGGGTTTGAGCACCACCTGGAACTGGTAGTAGTGCTGCAAGCGGTTGGGGTTCTCGCCATAGCGGCCGTCAGCCGGACGCCGGGAGGGCTGCACGTAGGCGGCGTTCCAGGTTTCCGGGCCGATGGCGCGCAGGAACGTGGCGGTGTGGAAGGTGCCGGCGCCCACTTCCATGTCGTAGGGCTGCATCACCACGCAGCCCTGCTCGGCCCAGTACTGCTGGAGGACGAGAATCAGATCCTGGAAGGTGCGCACGGAGGGCTTGGTCTGGCTCAAGAAAGATCACCCGTTGAGGCTGCGACGAAAAACCGGGGAGTATACCGAAGCCGCGGCCATCCCGCAGGGCGCGCAGCCCGACGTCGGTCCTCGAAGCGCGAATCGCTGCTCGATACCTGTTTTTTTAACCAGTGTCTTGGCTATAGTGTCCAGCCCTTCCCCCTGAGGTCCACGCCCATGCCGCGCTGCTTCTGGTGCACCGACGATCCCCTCTACATCGCCTACCACGACGAGGAATGGGGTGTGCCGCAGCGCGATCCGCAGCGGCTGTTCGAGATGCTGCTGCTCGAAGGTTTCCAGGCGGGACTGTCGTGGATAACCGTGCTGAAGAAGCGCGAGCGCTACCGTGAGGTGCTGTTCGGTTTCGATGCCGAGCGCCTGGCGCGGATGACCGACGAGGAGATCGAGGAGCGCATGCAGGACCCCGGCATCATCCGCAACCGGCTCAAACTGCAGGCCGCGCGCCGGAATGCGCAGGCCTGGCTGAAGCTTGAGGACCCGGTGACGCTGCTCTGGTCGTTCGTTGGCGGCCAACCGAGGATCAACCGCTTCGACGGGCGCGGCGACGTGCCGGCGGTGACCGCGCAAGCCGAAGCGATGAGCAAGGCGCTCAGGAAACTCGGCTTCACCTTCGTCGGTCCGACCATCTGCTATGCGTACATGCAGGCCACCGGAATGGTGATGGACCACACCCTCGAATGCGATCGTCATAGCGCTCTGTCAATGAACTGATACCTCCGTAGCGCTGAAAGGCGTGGGCGAGACGGGTACAATGCGGGCCTTTTGAACATCGGAGTCCCCCGTGGAGAAGCTCAAAGGCGCCCTGGTCGTCGGCTTCCTGCGCCTGTTCGCGCTGCTGCCCTGGCGCGTGGTGCAGGGGCTCGGTGCGTTCATCGGCTGGCTGATGTGGCGGCTGCCCACCGATACGCGCGAAGTGGCGCGGATCAACCTGAGCAAGTGCTTCCCGGAACTGGATGCCGATGCGCTGGAAAAACTCCTGCGCCGAAGCCTGATCGACATCGGCAAGACCCTCACCGAAAGCGCCTGCGCGTGGATCTGGCCGGCGGGCAAGTCGCTGGCGCTGGTGCGTGAAGTCCAGGGGCTCGAGGTGTTGCAGCAGGCACTCGCCTCGGGCAAGGGCGTGGTCGGCATCACCAGCCACCTGGGCAACTGGGAAGTGCTCAACCATTTCTACTGCGCACAGTGCAAACCGATCATCTTCTACCGCCCGCCGAAGCTCAAGGCGGTCGACGATCTGCTGCAACGCCAGCGCGTGCAGATGGGCAACCGCGTTGCGCCATCGACCCGCGAAGGCATCCTCAGCGTGATCAAGGAAGTCCGCCGCGGCGGCGCCGTAGGGATTCCCGCCGACCCCGAGCCGTCGCTTTCCGCCGGCTTCTTCGTGCCCTTCCTCGGCACGCGGGCGCTGACCAGCAAGTTCGTCCCCGGCATGCTCGACCACAAGAAATCCCTGGGCGTGTTCCTCCACGCGCTGCGCCTGGAAGACGGCTCCGGTTATCGGGTAATCATCGAAGCGGCGCCGGAGGCCATGTACGGCGAGGACGTCGAGGCGGCAGTGGCGTCAATGAGCGAGACCATCGGCAACTATGTGCGCACCTACCCCAGCCAGTACATGTGGACGATGAAGCGTTTCAAGAAGCGCCCCGAAGGGGAGGCCCGCTGGTACTGAAGTGCCCTGCGGGCTGGGCGTGAGGGGCGAACTACGGTATTAAGTGGCCACCATGCCGAGGAAGCTGCTCATGTCTAATCAGCGTCGCCATCCGCGCATCCCGATGAAGTGCAGAATCAAGGTCAGCCATGAAAGCTTCGGTGAACTCATCGCGCAGACCCGCGACCTCTCCGATGGCGGCGTCTTCATCCTTCACCCGCAACTGGTTGGTCTCGCCACCGGCACGCTGATCAGCGGCCAGGTGCAGGACCTGCCGATCGAGGCGCCGGTGCTGAGGATGCAGGTGATGCGCGCGGACGGCGAAGGCGTCGGGGTGCGCTTCATCGTCGACGAAGAGGCCGGCTAGGCCACCGCTCGCCGGCCTGCCGACGAAAACGCTTACCAGCACGCGACACTGCGGCTAGAATGCCGGCCGCTGAAATGGGTTCCCTCACCCCATCACTCCAAAAAGGACGCAAGATGCCGACGTTTTCCTCATCGGCCCGCCGCGCGACGCTGGCCGGTCTGATCGCTTTCCACATCCTCATCATCATCGCCAGCAACTACCTGGTGCAGCTGCCGATCTCGCTGTTCGGCTGGCATACCACCTGGGGCGCGTTCAGCTTCCCGTTCATCTTCCTGGCCACCGACCTCACCGTGCGTCTGCTCGGCAAGGAACCGGCGCGGCGGGTGATCGCCAAGGTGATGCTGCCGGCGCTGATCGCCTCCTACATCGTCTCGGTGCTGTTCCACGATGGCGCCTTCGGCGGCTTCGCCGCGCTGGGCGAGTTCAACCTGTTCGTCTTCCGCATCGCCCTGGCCAGCTTCCTCGCCTACGCCTTCGGCCAGTTGCTCGACATCCAGGTGTTCGACCGCCTGCGGCGCATGCGCCAGTGGTGGATCGCGCCGACCGCCTCGACCATCCTCGGCAACCTGCTGGACACCTTCGTGTTCTTCTCCATCGCCTTCTGGCACAGCAGCGACCCGTTCATGGCGGCGAACTGGGTGGAGATCGCCAGCGTCGACTACGCGATCAAGCTGACGGTCAGCCTGATCCTCTTCGTGCCGCTCTACGGGATTCTGCTGAACTGGATCGTGCGCCAGCTGCCGCGCAGCCCGGCGCTGTCGTCCTGATCCACTAGCGCCTCAGCGCTGCTTGTCCAGCTTGCGCAGGAACACCGTCATCTCCTTCTCCGCCTGCTTGTCGCCGCGCGCCTGCGCGGCTTGCAGGCCCTGGCCCCAGGCCTCGCGTGCGGCCGCCGGATTGCCGGCCTGCAACAGCGCCTTGCCGAGCAGCTTCCAGGCCGCGGAATAGGTGGCATCAAGCTCGACACAGCGGCGCAGGTGCCCGGCGGCGCGCGGGAAGTCGCCGGCGTCCAGGTAGCCCTTGCCGAGGCCGAAGCGCAGCAGCGAATTGTCGACGCCCCTGGCAAGCATCCTTTCCAGCGACTCGAGCATGCGCGCCTCCGCGGATCAGAAGAACGTCAGGCCGGCCTGGAACAGGCGCTCGACGTCACGGATGTGCTTCTTGTCGACGAGGAACAGGATCACGTGGTCGCCGGACTCGATCAGCGTGTCGTCGTGGGCGATCAGTACCTGTTCGTCACGCACCACGGCGCCGATGGTGGTCCCCGACGGCAGGGCGATTTCCTCGACCATCCGCCCGACCACCTTGCTCGACCGCGAGTCGCCGTGGGCGACGATCTCGATCGCTTCGGCGGCGCCGCGCCGCAGCGAGTGGGCACTGACGATGTCGCCGCGCCGCACGTGGGACAGCAGCGAACCGATGGTCGCCAGCTGCGGGCTGATCGCCACGTCGATTTCGCCCCCTTGGATCAGGTCGACGTAGGCCGGGTTGTTGATGATGCTCATCACCTTGCGCGCACCCAGGCGCTTGGCCAGCAGCGAGGACATGATGTTGGCTTCGTCATCGTTGGTCAGGGCGAGGAAGATGTCGGCGTCGGCGATGTTCTCCTCCAGCAGCAGGTCGCGGTCCGAGGCGCTGCCCTGCAGCACGATGGTGCTGTCCAGGGAGTCCGACAGGTGCCGGCAGCGCGCCGGGTTCATCTCGATCACCTTCACCTGGTAGCGGCTCTCGATGGCTTCGGCCAGGCGTTCGCCGATCTGCCCGCCACCGGCGATCACCACGCGCTTGTAGTCACTTTCCAGCCGGCGCATCTCGCTCATCACCGCGCGGATGTGCCCGGTCGCGGCGATGAAGAACACCTCGTCGTCCGCCTCGATCACCGTGTCGCCCTGTGGCGTGATCGGCCGGTTGCGGCGGAAGATCGCCGCCACGCGGGTGTCGACGTTGGGCATGTGCTCGCGCAGCTGGCGCAGCTGCTGGCCGACCAGCGGCCCGCCGTAGTAGGCGCGCACCGCCACCAGCTGCGCCTTGCCGTCGGCGAAGTCGATCACCTGCAGCGCGCCGGGGTACTCGATAAGGCGCTTGATGTAGTTGGTCACCACCTGCTCGGGGCTGATCAGCACATCCACCGGGATGGCGTCGTTGTCGAACAGTCCGGAGCGTGTCAGGTAGGCCGATTCGCGCACCCGGGCGATCTTGGTCGGGGTGTGGAACAGGGTGAAGGCGACCTGGCAGGCGACCATGTTGGTCTCGTCGCTGTTGGTTACCGCCACCAGCATGTCGGCGTCGTCGGCGCCGGCCTGGCGCAACACGGTGGGGAACGAGCCGCGGCCCTGGACGGTGCGGATGTCGAGGCGGTCGCCGAGGGCGCGCAGGCGCTCGCCGTCGGTGTCGACCACGGTGATGTCGTTGGCTTCGCTGGCGAGGTGCTCGGCAAGGGTGCCGCCGACCTGGCCAGCGCCGAGGATGATGATTTTCAACCGTTCTCCTTGCTCGCCGGCGTCGCGGCGATCTTCACCAGCTTGGCATAGTAGAAACCGTCATGGCCGTCTTCCTGCGGCAGCAACTGGCGGCCGTGCGGCTGTTCGATGCCGAAGCTCCCGGCGATTGCCAGTTCGCGCGCGCCGGGCTGGCGGGCGAGGAAGGCGCCGATCACCTCGCTGTTCTCCGTCGGCAGCACCGAGCAGGTGGCGTAGAGCAGCACGCCGCCGACGTCGAGGGTCGGCCACAGCGCGTCCAGCAGCTCGCCCTGCAGCGCGGCCAGCGCCGGGATGTCCGCCGGCTGGCGGGTCAGCTTGATGTCCGGGTGGCGGCGGATGACGCCGGTGGCCGAGCACGGCGCGTCGAGCAGGATGCGCTGGAACGGCCGGCCGTCCCACCAGTCGCCGGTGGCGCGGCCGTCGGCGGCGATCAGGCGTGCATTCAGGCCCAGGCGGGCGAGGTTTTCGCGCACCCGCACCAGGCGTTTTTCTTCCAGGTCGACGCCGAGCACGTCGAGCGTCGGCTCGGCTTCCAGCAGGTGGCAGGTCTTGCCGCCCGGCGCGCAGCAGGCGTCGAACACGTGCTGGCCGGGCGCCAGGTCGAGCAGGCCGGCGGCCAGCTGCGCGGCTTCGTCCTGCACGCTGACGCGGCCCTCGGCGAAGCCTGGCAGGGTCTTCACGTCGCGCGCTTCGAGCAGGCGCACGCCGTCGCGGCTGAACTCACAGGGCGCGGCGGCGATGCCGGCGGCCTGCAGTTCGGCGAAGTAGGCATCGCGCGCGCCGTGCTGGCGGTTGACCCGCAGGATCAACGGCGGATGGGCGTTGTTCGCCGCGCAGATGGCCTGCCAGTGCTCGGGCCAGAACCCCTTCAGGGCCTTCTGCAACCAGCGTGGATGTGCGCTGTGCAGCACCGGATCGCGCTCCAGGCTGGCGATCAGCGCATCGCCGTCGCGCTGGGCGTTGCGCAGCACGGCGTTGAGCAGGCCCTTGAGCGACGACTTCTTCAGGCCGTCGGCGCAGGCGACGGTCTCGCCGATCGCGGCGTGCGGCGGGATGCGCGTATGGAACAGCTGGTAGAGGCCGATCAGCAGCAGCGCCTCGACATCGCGGTCGGCGGCCTTGAACGGTTTCTGCAGCAGCTTCTCGGCGAGCAGCGCCAGTCGCGGTTGCCAGCGCGCGGTGCCGAAGGCAAGGTCCTGGGCCAGGCCGCGGTCGCGGGCGTCCACCCGCTCCAGCAGCGGTGGCAGGCTGCTGCCCAGCGAGGCCTTGCCGGAAAGCACCGCCGCCAGGGCCCGCGCGGCGGCCAGGCGCGGGTTCATTGGCCGAGCACCGTGCCGGGCAGGAAGCGTTCGCGGCGGCTGTTGTAATGGTCGGCGAAGTCCAGCGGTTTTCCGCCAGGCAGTTGCAGGCGGGTGAGCAGCAGCGCGCCCTCCCCGCAGGCGACGCTCAGGCCGTCACGGCTGGCCGTGAGAATCTCGCCGGGCCGACCCTGGCCTTCCCCAAGCCGCGCCGCGAGCACCTTCAAGGGTTCGCCGGCGAGGGTCGAATGGCACACCGGCCAGGGATTGAAGGCGCGCACCTGGCGCTCCAGCTCGACGGCCGGACGCGTCCAGTCGAGGCGCGCCTCGTCCTTGTCCAGCTTGCGCGCGTAGGTGGCCAGCGCGTCGTCCTGGATCTCGTCGACCAGGCTTCCCGCGGCGAGCCCGTCGACCGCCTGCAGCAGCGCCTGTGCGCCCAGCTCCGCGAGGCGGTCGTGCAGGCTGCCACCGGTGTCTTCGGCGGCGATCGGCGTGCGCACCTTGAGCAACATCGGCCCGGTATCCAGGCCGGCCTCCATGCGCATCACGGTCACGCCGCTTTCACTGTCGCCGGCTTCCACCGCGCGCTGGATCGGTGCCGCGCCGCGCCAGCGCGGCAGCAGCGAGGCGTGGCTGTTGACGCAGCCCAGGCGCGGGATGTCGAGCACGACCTGCGGCAGGATCAGCCCGTAGGCGACCACCAGCAGCAGGTCCGGCTGCAGCGCCGCCAGTTCGGCCTGGGCAGCGGGGTCGCGCAAGGTCGCCGGTTGCAGCACCGGGATCCCGTGCTGCGTGGCGAGCTGCTTCACCGGGCTGGGCATCAGCTTCTGCCCGCGTCCGGCCGGGCGGTCCGGCTGGGTGTAGACGGCGACGATCGGCTGCCCGGCGTCGAGCAGAACCTGCAGGTGGCGGGCGGCGAATTCCGGCGTACCGGCGAAAACGATGCGCAAAAGAGGAGCTCCAGAATGCAAAAAGGCTTGCCGGAGCAAGCCTTGGAAACCTGATCAAGCCTGCTGGCGGTGCTGTTTTTCCAGCTTCTTCTTGATCCGGTCGCGCTTGAGGTTGGACAGGTAGTCGACGAACAGCTTGCCGTTGAGGTGATCGCATTCGTGCTGGATGCAGATCGCCAGCAGGCCTTCGGCGAGCAGTTCGAAGGGCTGGCCGTCGCGGTCCAGCGCCTTGATCCGGACCTGCTGCGGGCGGTCGACGTTCTCGTAGAAACCGGGCACCGACAGGCAACCCTCCTGGTACTGACCCATTTCGTCGGTCAGCACTTCGAACTCCGGGTTGATGAATACCCGTGGCTCGGTTTTGTCTTCGGACAGGTCCATCACCACGATGCGCTGGTGCACGTTGACCTGGGTGGCGGCCAGTCCTATCCCGGGTGCGTCGTACATGGTCTCGAACATGTCGTCGATCAGCTGGCGCGTGGAATCGTCGACGCTGACCACCGGTTTGGCGATGGTGCGCAGGCGCGGATCGGGAAATTCGAGGATATTCAGTATCGCCATATGCGTTTGTGATGCACTTGTGGAATAAATTCAAATAGCGCTGCTAAGATGATGAGCAGCTTTGAAAAACGCCTGAAAAGCCCGCACGGGGCGGCTTCCAAGCGTTTCACGTGAATGGACATGATAAAGGGATTCACCGCATGAGGAAATCACTGTTCGCCCTGGTGCTACTCGCCTTCGGCGGTCTGGCTCAGGCAGCCGTGCAGCTCAAGGAAGGTCATCCGGATCGCTATACGGTGGTCAGCGGCGACACCCTCTGGGATATTTCCGGCAAGTTTCTACGTGAACCCTGGAAGTGGCCGGAAATCTGGCACGCCAACCCGCAAATCGAAAACCCCCACCTGATCTACCCCGGCGATGTCCTCACCCTCTTCTATGTCGACGGCCAGCCGCGCCTGCAACTTGAGCGCGGCGCCTCGCGCGGAACCATCAAGCTGTCGCCGCAGGTACGCAGCACGCCGATGGCCGAAGCCATCCCGACCATCCCGCTGAACGCCATCAACAGCTTCCTCCTGAGCAACCGCATCGTCGATACGCCCGAGGAGTTCCTCCGCGCGCCCTACATCGTCGCCGGCAATGCCGAACGCGTCGTCAGTGGCAGCGGTGACCGCGTCTATGCCCGCGGCACCTTCGAGGACGACCAGCCGGCCTACGGCATCTTCCGCCAGGGCCGCACCTACAAGGATCCGAAAACCGGGGAGTTCCTCGGCATCAACGCCGACGACATCGGCACCGCCGAAATGGTCGCCCAGGAAGGCGACGTTGCGACCGTGATGCTGACCCGCTCGACACAGGAAGTGCGCCTCGGTGATCGCCTGTTCCCCACCGAGGAACGCGCGATCAACTCCTCCTTCATGCCCGGTGAGCCGGCCCGGACGATCGAGGATGGCGTGATTCTCGACGTGCCGCGCGGCGTCAACCAGATCGGTCAGTTCGACGTGGTGACCATCAACAAGGGCCGCCGCGATGGCCTGGCCGAAGGCAACGTGCTCGCGGTGTACAAGACCGGCGAAACCGTGCGCGACCGCGTCACCGGCGAATCGGTGAAGATTCCCGACGAGCGCGCCGGCCTGATGATGGTCTTTCGCACCTACGAGAAGCTCAGTTACGGGCTGGTGCTGGCCGCCAGCCGGCAGTTGTCGGTGCTGGACAAGGTCAAGAACCCCTGACCACCCCGAAGCCCCGCACTGCGGGGCTTCTGCTATCTGGCGCCGGCCGCTGGCCGGCGCGTCGATCAAGGATGATCGCCGATGAGCCTTTCCCCCGCGGAACTCGAAGCCCGTCTTCGCCTGCACTGCCTGCCCGAACTGGGGCCACGGCGCTTCGCCCGACTGATGCAGGCCTTCGCTGGCGCTTCCGCTGCCCTCAGCGCGCCAGCCGCCGCCTGGCGCGCGCTCGGGCTGCCGGCCGGTTGTGCGGAGCCGCGACGCAGCCAGGACATTCGTGAACGCGCCGCGGCGGCGCTGGCCTGGCTGGAACAGCCGAACCACCATCTGCTGATGTGGGATGACCCGCGCTATCCGGCGTTGCTCGCCGAGCTGCCGGACGCCCCGCCGCTGCTGTTCGTCGCCGGCGACGTAAACCTGCTGGAGCGTCCGCAGCTGGCCATCGTCGGCAGCCGGCGCGCCTCCAGGCCCGGTCTGGATACCGCGCAAAGCTTCGCGCGCAGCCTGGCACGTGGCGGCTTCGTGATCACCAGCGGGCTGGCCCTGGGTATCGACGGCGCCGCGCACCTGGGCGCTCTGGAGGCGGGCGGCGCCACCGTGGCGGTGCTGGGCACCGGCCTGCAGTGCATCTACCCGCAGCGGCACAAGGCGCTGGCCGAACGCATCGCCCGCGAGGGCGGCGCGCTGGTGTCCGAGCTGCCGCTGGACAGCCCGCCGCAGGCGAGCAACTTTCCGCGGCGCAACCGGATCATCAGCGGACTGTCCGTCGGTGTGCTGGTGGTCGAGGCGAGCCCCTCCAGCGGTTCGCTGATCACCGCGCGGCTGGCCGCCGAGCAGGGCCGCGAGGTCTATGCGATCCCTGGCTCGATCCATCATCCCGGCGCGCGCGGTTGCCACCAGCTGATCCGCGACGGCGCGCTGCTGGTGGAGAGCGTCGAGCACATCCTCGAAGCCCTGCGCGGCTGGCAGGTCGTTTCGCCCACCGCGTCCGTCGCCGAGCCCCCAGCGCCGACGCATCCACTGCTGGAGCTCCTGTTCGCCGCGCCTTACAGCAGCGAGGCATTGGCCGAGGCCAGTGGCTGGCCGTTGCCGAAGGTGCTCGCCGCACTCACCGATCTCGAACTGGACGGCCGCGTCGCCAGCGAAGCCGGTCGCTGGCTCGGCGTGCGGCGCTAGCGCTTCCAGCGCCGCCTCGCTTGGGTACACTGCGCAGGTTTTTGCGACGGGAGACGAGCGATGGTCAGCAGCTGGAAAGTGCAACAGGCGGCACGGGTGGTCCGCAATGGCGGGGTGATCGCCTATCCGACCGAGGCGGTCTGGGGACTGGGCTGCGATCCCTGGTGCAGCGAGGCGGTGTACCGGCTGTTGGCGCTCAAGGAGCGCCCCGTGGAGAAGGGGTTGATCCTGGTCGCCGACACCATTCGCCAGTTCGACTTCCTTCTCGACGACCTGCCCGAGGCGTGGCTGGCGCGGCTGGCGAGCACCTGGCCCGGCCCGAATACCTGGCTGGTGCCGCACCAGAACCGCCTGCCGGAATGGATCACCGGCGAACACGACAGCGTTGCGCTGCGCGTCAGCGACCATTCGCTGGTCGGCGAACTCTGCGCCCTCACCGGCCCGCTGGTGTCCACGTCGGCGAACCCTTCCGGGCGTCCCGCCGCGCGCAGTCGCCTGCGTGTCGAGCAGTACTTTCCGAAGCAGCTGGACCACGTCCTCGGCGGCTATCTGGGCGGACGCAAGAACCCCAGCCTGATCCGCGACCTGCGCACCGGCAAGGTGGTGCGCGAGGCCTGACGGCGGCGGTCAGTCCGGCAGCAGTACCGTAGAGCCGGTGGTGCGGCCGGCGGCCAGTTCGGTCTGCGCGCGGGCCGCGTCGCTCAACGCCATGCGCTGGGCGACGTCCACCGTGATCGCGCCGGTGGCGATCATCTCGAACAGCTCGTCGGCCATTGTCTGCAGGTTCTCGGCGCTGTTCGCATAGCTCCCCAGCGTCGGCCGGGTGACGTACAGCGAACCCTTCTGCGCGAGGATGCCGAGGTTCACGCCGCTGACCGCGCCGGAGGAATTGCCGAAGCTGACCATCAGACCGCGTGGCGCCACGCAGTCGAGGGAAATCCCCCAGGTGTCCTTGCCCACCGAGTCGTAGACCACCGGGCATTTCACCCCGTCGGTCAGTTCCAGCACGCGCTGGCGGATGTCATCCCGGGTCCGGTCGATGGTCGCCCAGGCGCCCAGGGCCTTGGCCTGCTCGGCCTTCTGCGCCGAGCCGACCACGCCGATCAGCTTCGCTCCCAGCGACCTGGCCCACTGGCAGGCGATGGAGCCGACCCCGCCGGCCGCCGCGTGGAACAGCACGATGTCGCCGCGTTTGACCGGATAGGTCTGGCGCAGCAGGTATTGCACGGTGAGGCCTTTGAGGATCACCGCCGCAGCCTGCTCGAAACTGATGCTCTCCGGCAGCCGGACCACGTTGGCGGCGGGCAATACGTGCAGTTCGCTGTAGGCGCCCAGCGGTCCGGTGGCGTAGGCGACGCGCTCGCCGACCTTGAGGTGGGTCACCCCGGCGCCTACCGCCTCGATCTCGCCGGCGCCTTCGGTGCCGAGGCTGGAGGGCAGCGCAGGCGGTGCATACAGGCCGTCGCGGTAGTAGTTGTCGATGAAATTGAGGCCGATCGCGCGGTTGCGCACGCGGACTTCGTTCGGGCCGGGTTGGGCGGGTTCGTAGTCGACGTATTCGAGCACTTCGGGACCGCCGTGGCGGCTGAACTGGATGCGCTTGGCCATGTGTGCAACTCCTCGGTGATGGGGCGCCGACGCCTGTTGGCGTCGCGGCGAAAGGCCTTTATCCAACCGCCTCGGGCCGACAGCGTCAACTGCGGTAGGCCTCGGGCGAATGCTATGCTGGCGCCCTTTTCCGCCCGCCGGCCGCCGCCGCGCGGGCCTTGGCCGCTGTGTGCAGGGTGATTTCGTGAACGACAAGACCGGGGCCGTGAAGGCCTATCTGCTCGACCTTCAGGACCGTATCTGCGCCGCGCTGGAGGCCGAGGACGGTCGCGCGCGCTTCGCCGAGGATGCCTGGGAGCGTCCGGCGGGCGGCGGTGGCCGCACGCGGGTCATCGGCGACGGCGCGCTGATCGAGAAAGGCGGGGTCAACTTTTCCCACGTGTTCGGCAACGGCCTGCCGCCGTCGGCCAGCGCGCACCGGCCGGAGCTCGCCGGGCGCGGCTTCCAGGCGCTCGGCGTGTCGCTGGTGATCCATCCGGAGAACCCGCACGTACCGACTTCCCACGCCAACGTGCGGTTCTTCAGCGCCGAGAAGGAAGGCGAGGAATCGGTCTGGTGGTTCGGTGGCGGCTTCGACCTGACACCCTTCTACGCCGTCGAGGAAGACTGCGTGCATTGGCACGAAGTGGCCCGCGCCGCCTGCGCGCCGTTCGGCGCCGATGTCTATCCGCGCTACAAGAAGTGGTGCGACAGCTACTTCCACCTCAAGCACCGTGGCGAGCCGCGCGGCATCGGCGGGCTGTTCTTCGACGACCTCAATGCCTGGGATTTCGATACCAGCTTCGCTTTCATGCGCGCGGTGGGCGACGCCTACCTCGAGGCTTACCTGCCGATCATCCAGCGCCGCAAGGCGACCCCGTTCAGCGAGCAGCAGCGCGAGTTCCAGGCCTTCCGCCGCGGGCGCTACGTCGAATTCAACCTGGTCTACGACCGCGGCACGCTGTTCGGCCTGCAATCCGGCGGGCGCACCGAGTCGATACTCATGTCGCTGCCGCCGCAGGTGCGCTGGGGCTACGACTGGAAGCCCGAGCCGGGCAGCGAAGAGGCCCGGCTGACCGAATATTTCCTCACCGACCGCGACTGGCTGGGCCTGCTGCCCTGAGCCCGCCGCGCCGCAGACCCACACCCTTCGAGGAGCCGCTTCCATGGACCGTTACTGCGTCTTCGGCAACCCCATCGGCCACAGTAAGTCGCCGTTGATCCACCGCCTATTCGCCGAACAGACCGGCCAGGCCCTCAGCTACGAGGCACTGCTGGCGCCGCTGGACGACTTCGCCGGGTTCGCCCGCCGTTTCTTCGCCGAGGGCCTGGGCGGCAACGTCACGGTGCCGTTCAAGGAGCAGGCCTTCCAGCTCGCCGACCAGCTCAGCGCGAGGGCGCAACGCGCCGGGGCGGTGAACACGCTGAAGAAGCTCGCCGACGGTCGCTTGCTGGGCGACAACACCGATGGCGCCGGGCTGCTGCGCGACCTCGCGGTGAACGCAGGCTTCTCGCTGAGCGGAAAGCGCATCCTCCTGCTGGGCGCGGGCGGTGCGGTGCGCGGCGTGCTGGAGCCCTTCCTCGGCGAACGGCCGAAGGCACTGGTGGTGGCCAACCGCAGCGTGGCGAAGGCCGAGGCGCTGGCCGCGGCGTTCGCCGACCTCGGGCCAATCATGGCCAGCGGCTTCGACTGGCTGGACGCGCCGGTCGACCTGATCGTCAACGGCACCTCGGCGAGTCTGACCGGCGAGGTGCCGCCGATCGCGGCCAGCCTGATCGAGCCCGGCCACACGCTGTGCTACGACATGATGTATTCCCGCCAGCCGACGGCGTTCTGTCAGTGGGCCGTGGAGCACGGCGCGCGCGCGGCGCTGGATGGGCTGGGCATGCTGGTGGAGCAGGCGGCCGAGGCTTTCCTGCTGTGGCGCGGCGTGCGCCCGGACAGCGCGCCGGTGCTGACGGAGCTGCGCCGGCAGCTGGCGGCCGGCTAGAGCGCTTCTTCGTCCTCGCTGGGCAAGTGCGGGTCGAGCGTCAGCCAGGGCAGTCGGGTGGTCACCCAGATGTGCCGGTCGGCCGGCGCCCGCTGCGGTTCGTCCAGGGTGGCGATGGTCACGTCCAGGGTCTGCGGGCTGAGGCGGGTGAACAGCGCCAGCTGGGCGCCGCAGGTGCCGCAGAAGTAGCGGGTGCAGGTGTCGGACGACGCGTACTGCGCCGGCGTGCCCTGCAGCCACTCGAATGTGTCGAGCGGCACGCCGATCCATGTCGTGACCAGGCCGCCGCTGGTGCGCCGACAGATTGAACAGTGGCAGTGGGCGATATCGCGCAGCGGCGCGGCGAAGCGGTAGCGCAGCGCGCCGCAGTGGCAGCCGCCCTGGTGACTCTCCCGCATGAATTCCTCCTCGGCCATTGACCGACCGCCGCGTGGCTCGCCAGGATTGGCCTCCACTACCACCGGGGGTTCCCGTGACTGATCTGCTGTTGGCCCTGTGGCCATTGTTCGCTCTGATTATCGGCGGTTTCCTTCTGCGGCGTAGCGGCTTTCCCAGCGAAGCCTTCTGGCCCGGTGCCGAGCGGATCAACTACTTCCTGCTGTTCCCCGCCCTGCTCTTCGGCAACCTCGCCAGCGCGCCGCTGGACAACCCGGCGTTGCCGCGCCTGGCCGCGGCGGTGCTGATCGGACTGGGCGTCGCCTGGCTCGGGCTGCTGCTGATGCGTCGCCTGCGCGGCTGGCCGGCGGCACGCTTCGGCGCTTTCGCCCAAGGCGTGCTGCGTTTCAACACCTACCTCGGGCTGGCCGTGGTCGGCAGCCTGTTCGGCAAGCCGGGGCTGACCCTGGCGGCCTTGATGCTGGCGCTGATGGTGCCAGCAGTGAATGTGATGTCGGTATGGGCGCTGACCGCCGAGCGTGGCGTCAGCCTGCGCTCGCTGGCCCTGCCGATCCTGAAGAATCCGCTGATTCTCGCCTGTCTGGGTGGCGCCGCGGTCAACCTCTGCGGCGTCGGCCTGCCCGGCGGCAGCGAGCGTCTGCTGAGCATGCTCGGTGCCGCCAGCCTGCCGCTCGGCCTGCTCTGCGTGGGCGCGGCGCTGCGCCCGCAGGAGCTCGCCGGGGAAGTCCCGGCGCTGGGCTGGAACTGCGCCGTACGCCTGTTGGCCATGCCGCTGCTGGCGTTCGGCGTAGCGCGTCTGAGCGGTCTGCCGACGCTGGAAAGCAGCGTGCTGATCCTGTTCTTCGCCCTGCCCACCGCGCCGACGTCCTATGTGCTGACTACCCAGCTGGGCGGCGACGGCCACCTGATGGCGGGCATCATCACCCTGCAGACGCTGCTCGCCGCCGGCTCGCTGCTGCTGGTGCTGGCGGGTATCCGGGGGCTGGTCTGATCGCGGTGCGCGTGGCTCTCGCCAGGATGCGCCACGTGCGGCGCCCCCCTGGCGAGGCTAGCGTCCCGCCTCCCGGTACTGGCTGGGAGTCTTCCCGGTCCAGCGCTTGAAGGCGCGGCTGAAGCTGCTGGTGTCGGCGAAGCCGAGCAGGTAGGCGATTTCCCCCAGCGCGTTGCGTGGGTCGTCGAGGTAGCGCAGGGCCAGCGCACGGCGGGTCTCGGCCAGCAGCGCCTCGTAGCCGACGCCCTCCTCCGCCAGATGCCGCTGCAGGCTGCGCAGGCTCAGGTGCAACGAGCTGGCGATGGCTTCGGCCGAGGGTTCGCCGTCCGGCAGGCGCGCCTCCAGCGCCGCGCGCACCTGACGTGTCCAGGTCGGCGCCTGCAGCTGTTCGAGGGTCTTCTGTAGCACGGTTTCGTTGTGTGCGGCCAGCTCGGGGTTGCCGTCGTCCAGCGGTCGCTCGAGATCGATGCGGGCGAATTCGAGGCGATTCTCCGCCGCGCCGAAATGCATCGGCGCGCGGAACACCTCCTGCCACGGACGGCTGTCGGCGGGCTCGGCGCGGCTCAGGTGCACCGCCTGCGGCGCGTAGTCCCGGCCGAGACGGTTGCGGCAGGTGCGCACGTAGATCGCGGCGAAGGCGTCCATTGCCTCGGCCGCCGGTTCGGGGCTGCCCGGCGGTACGCGGAAACGGAATTCGTAGTGCCCGTCGCGCTCGCGCAGGTCCAGCTCCATCGCATCGCTGACCACCCGGTGATAGCGCACGATGCGCTCGAACACCTCGCGCAGGGTCGTGCTGGCGATCAGCGCGTAGCCCAGCGCGTGGAAGGTGGTCGGGCTGACGTAGCTGGAAATCTTCAGGCCCAGCGCCGGATCGCCGCTGGCCGCTACCGCCAGGTGCCAGAGCCGCGTGGTGGCGGACAGTGGATAGCGCGCGTTGGGGTCATCCATCAACGCCGGGTCGAGACCCGCTTCCCGGCAGAGCGCGGCGCTGTCCAGCCCGAGCGCGTCGAGTTGCTTGCGCAGCGCGCGGGTCCAGCTGGCCAGGGTGGTGGGTTCGGCAGTCATGCAGGTTGGCGTGTCCGGTCAACAGGTTGGCGTCCAGGGTCGGGCGATCCGCGTCAGCATGTCGCAGAGTAGCGACGTGCCTCAACAGACGATAACAAAAGGACACGCCAATGAACCCCACTGCCCTGACCGATCAGCAGCGCTCTGCGCACATCCGTGAAGCGGTGATGGCGCGCGGCGTCGAACTGCGCCGGCGCTACCCTGTCCTCAACCATCAGGATGCGCTGGGCGCCGGCATCCTCGCCTTCGCCCTCGCCGGGATGATCGGCTCGGCGCTGCTCTACCTGAATGGCGCGATTGCCTGGTGGGCCTGCCTGCTGGCGAATGCCTTCTTCGCCTCGCTGACCCATGAGCTCGAACACGACCTGATCCATTCGATGTACTTCCGCAAGCAGCGCGTGCCGCACAACCTGATGCTGGCGCTGGTCTGGATGGCGCGGCCCAGCACCATCAACCCGTGGATTCGCCGCCACCTGCACCTCAACCATCACAAGGTCTCCGGTACAGAGACCGACATGGAGGAGCGCGCCATCACCAACGGCGAGCCCTGGGGTATCGCCCGTCTGTTGATGGTCGGCGACAACGTGATGTCCTCGCTCATCCGCATGCTGCGCGCCAAAACCTGGGCGCACAAACGCAGCATCCTGGCGCGCACGCTCAGGGTCTATGCGCCGCTGGCGCTGCTCAACTGGGGCACCTGGTACCTGTTTCTCGGCTTCCACGCCATCGATGGCGCGAGCGGCCTGCTCGGCGCACCGGTGGCCTGGTCGGCGACCACGCTGGAGGTGATGAACATCGTCGATATCGCGGTGGTGGTGCTGGTCGGCCCCAACGTGCTGCGCACCTGCACTTCGTCAGCTCCAACATGCACTACTACGGCGACGTCGAGCCGGGCAACGTGATCCAGCAGACCCAGGTACTCAACCTCTGGTGGATGTGGCCGCTGCAGGCGTTCTGCTTCAACTTCGGCAGCACCCACGCGATCCATCATTTCGTGGTGAAGGAGCCCTTCTACATTCGCCAGATGACCGCGCCGCTGGCCCATCGGGTAATGCGCGATGCCGGTGTACGCTTCAACGACTTCGGCACCTTTGCCCGGGCCAACCGGTGGCACAAGCAGGAGGAAACCGCCGCCCAGGGCGCGCCGGCGACCTCCTGACGTCTCCGTCAGGCATGAACGAAACGGCCCGGAATCACCGGGCCGTTTTGTTTCAGCTGGCGCCGTTGGATCAGCGCCCGCCGTCGACGCGGAACACATGGCGCAGGTAGGCGAGGAAGCTCTCGTCCTTGCACTGGCTCTTGCCTGGCGTGTCGGAAATCTTCGCCACCGGTTCGCCGTTGCAGCTGATCATCTTCAACACGATGTTCATCGGTTCCACGCCGGGGATGTCACAGGTGAGGTTGGTGCCGATGCCGAAACTGACATTGATTCGTTCGTGCAACTGGCGATACAGCGACAGCGCGGCGGGGAAGGTCAGCCCGTCGCTGAAGATCAGCGTTTTGGTCTGCGGGTCGATGCCCAGCCTGAGGTAGTGCGCGATGGCCTTCTCCGCCCACGCCAACGGGTCCCCGGAGTCATGCCGCAGGCCGTCGAAGAGCTTGGCGAAGTACAGGTCGAAGTCGTGCAGGAAGGCATCCATGGTGATGCAGTCGGTCAAAGCGATACCCAACTGGCCGCGGTACTCCTGCACCCAGGTCTGCAGCGCGGCGGCCTGGCTGTCGATCAGCCGCGGGCCGAGCTGCTGGTGCGCCATCAGCCATTCGTGGGCCATGGTGCCGATCGGCTTGAGGTCGTATTCGCGGGCCAGATGCACGTTGCTGGTGCCCACGAACCGCCCGGGGAAATCGCGCTTGAGGATATGCACCACCTCTTCCTGGGTGCGGTAGGAAAAGCGCCGCCGCGTGCCGAAGTCGGCGAGCTGGAAGCCGCTGAGCTCATCGTCGCTGGCTTCCTTGCGCAGCCAGTCGAGCTTGCGATAGAGCTGCTCGCTGACCTGCTCCAGCAACGCGCCCGGATAACGCGCCCGATTGCGCACCTCGCTGATGATCGCCAGCAGCGGAATCTCGAACAGGATCACATGCAGCCAGGGTCCGCGCAGACGAACGAAAACCTGGCCATTCTCCACGCCGGTCTGCACATAGCGCATGTTGAAGCGAAACAGGCTGAGGAAGCGGATGAAGTCCGCCTTCATGAAGGGAATCCGCTCGAGAAACCCGATCTGATCGGCCGTCGCCGAGGTATCGGCGAGCTGCTCAATCTGCTGACGGATCTCGCTCAGATAGGGGCGCAGGTCTTCATCATTGCGACAACGAAACTCCCACTCCACCTCCGCATTCGGGTAGTTGTGCAGCACCGCCTGCATCTGCG
Organism: Pseudomonas sp. PS02288; assembly: GCF_029959715.1. Lineage (NCBI taxonomy): Bacteria > Pseudomonadati > Pseudomonadota > Gammaproteobacteria > Pseudomonadales > Pseudomonadaceae > Pseudomonas > Pseudomonas sp. PS02288. Next base: position 41,975 of record NZ_JASCPA010000041.1, read on the forward strand.
TGAGCTTGTAGAAGTCGGTGTCCAGCGTGTTCTGCACGATCCGCTCAGCGAATACGCTTTCGCGCATGGGTGGCTCCTGATGACGTTTGGGACAGGGTCGTGGGGCATCTTGTCCTAATACGGCATGAGGTGTAAGGCTTGATTGATGCTTTTGTGCCTAGAGGTTTTTCTTGATATAGGCTTTAACGTCGCTGGCAGTCTTCAATTTAAATGTTGACTCTACGCCTTCTATATATCCCTCCATGCCTGTCATGTGGGAGTCTGAGCTTATAATCCTGTTGCTTACCAGCGAATTATTATTTTTTTTGTATGCATAGACTTGATAGAGAATCCCGTACGTGCCTAAGCCGCGACTATTGATTTCCCAAGAAACTATGACAAGGAGATTGTTTTCCTTTTTAATTGGAAAGAAAAAGGCTGATTCGATATGTGGGTCAGAGCCTGATGTTTCGTATTTGTCTATTACAAGTCCATTATCATGTGCTCCGGTGTTTTCTAGTATCAAATACAATGGGTAGTTAGTTTCTTGGGATTTTGAGAAGTATATATTGCTATTTTCGATTATTGGATTTCTAAAAGGGCCGTGAACTATGCTTTTGTCCTGCTTGTATGTATTTTGCCCGTAAGATATCTGCGAAAGTATCAGAAAAAACATTAGGTATATGTATGGCCTCATACTATGATAGCTCTTGCGGTACGTTGATTATTTTTGCTATTGCATTGAATCTAGTTTTCCTATCGGCGTATCCATTTTGGCCGCCGTTCACAATTTGAGTTACTTCCGATACCGTTCCAGATTTTGCTACGTCCGACAGCGACCGACCGGAACCATTTTTTTTAGTGAACCAATATACAAAAGCTGACTCCACGGCATAGCTTTTAGACGAGATTATTAAATCTGGATTATCTATAAAGTTGACAGTATCATCAGGGTTGTTTTGATTGTGGATCCGCTGAAAGTTCTCGTAGGCGTCTTTTCCGGTTATCTGTATTATTCCTCGCCCGCGGTATTTGTAACCTTCACCACTTGATTCATCTCCATTTCCCATCCTATTAGCGTAGACATAGTTTCCAAGATTTTCGGCGTTAAATGAATAGGTGCTTTCCTCTGTCCAAAGCTTTTCCCTTAGTCTTCCAAAATTGCATTCGTCTGTATCGGCGTTGTAGGTGATTTGCCCGAAATGTTGCTTGCAGCCGAATGTCTTTCGCATGTTTTTTGGGCTGAATACAAGGTTTTCAGATACTGTCTTCAGATGGCTCTCATGTGAGATTTGGGAAAGGAAGTGGGCTATTTCTTTAGAAGAAATTAAATTATAGATTCTGGCGTATTTGTTCAAGAACGGTAGAATTTCCTCATGCAACTCGTTTGACCCGCTAGGGTTCGCCGCCCTCAACATGGCTAGAGTTATTATGGCTTCTATTTCTATTCTTTGTACTATTGTTTCTATCGGATGGAAATGCCACGTTGTTCGGCTTTTGAAGAGATTTGCTTCTTCCCAGTAAGATAGCCTCTTGATTCTGGATTTCTCAATCATCCAGTTAGCTTGAGTTTCTTCACCAACTATTGAGTCTAGAGAGCTCCACTTGTCATCACACCACAACCACTCACTTTCATAATTACAGATAAGCCGCGAGATAGCTTGTAAATTCGAACGCTTCCTTAGTGCCGCCTGTATTTCTGTGATGCTCAATTTGTTGTCACGAGCACTTCCATCGGTCCCATCGATGATCTCGTAAAGGCGAGTCTTAAGCTTGCCTTCGTCGGCGGTAGTGATCTGGCTCTGCAATCGGGATTGTTCCGACTCCTGCAGCAGATTTTTCGTGTCGAGATGGCACGCCAGGTGATCGGCGTTACAGGCGTTATCTTCAACACACTCGAACCCCTCCCACTCCCACGGACTGTGTCGGGTGGTGATCAGGTCCTGTTCGGCCAGCCAGCCGCTGATGGGGTTGCCGTCGTTGTCGGCCAGGATGTTATCCAGGCGCCACCAGTGGGTGACCGGGCCGGGGTTGGTGGCTGTATTGAGGCTGATCTTGTGGCTGGGCGGCAGGCGTTCCAGCGTACTGATCGGAATGATCAGGTCTACCCCGATGGTTGTGCCGGCATCGGTGATCGAGGGTGGGTGGTTGGCGTCGATGCCTTCGCGGTGCGGGATCAGCTTGCTCGCGCCCTTGTGAATCTTCAGTTGGGTTTTCTGTTCCGCAGGCAGCGCGCTGGCCAGGGCTCGGCTTTGGGCGATGAAGGCGGGGACGTCGTCGCAGCTGAACAGCTCCAGGTGCAGCAGCGATTGCGGGGCACCGTCGTTATGGTTCTGGTAGTGGCCCGGATGGCCGATCAGTTCGCCGGCTTTGATGGGGTAGGTTGGGTCCAGCAGGTGAACCACTCCGCAGATGGGCGTGGCCTGCGTCGCCTGTAGCGAGTCGAAATGCACGTAGCCGTGGATGTTCCGGACGCTGTTGTCGGCCAGTGGCGGAAGCGCCGTGCCTTCGATAATGGCTTTGATCTTGCGGTAGGGTGTGGTTCCCGGCTCCAGCGAGACGCGGGTGCCCTCGGGAAGCAGGCCGGTTTTCGCGTCGCTGGCATTTCCGCGACCGGTCTTGCGGACGTTCAGGCCACGCTGTGGCGCCAGGTTAGGCTCATGGTCGTTGGCGTGTTCGCCGACCAGAAAGACATTGGGCGCGGGCGTCGATTCCATTTCTCCAGTGAAGACCCAGCCGCTACCACAGGCTGCCAGCGAAGGAAGCGCGGCACCTTCGATCACGTTGAGAAGGCGACGCCATTTCGGCGATCCCGGGTGGGCGTCACCTACTTCTACCCGGGTGCCCTTGGGCAACAGGGCCGTGACGGGGCCGTTACCCGGCGTGGCGCGCACGCGCAGTCCGAGTGTGGGGTCGGTGGCCTTGGCGGGCTTAACGGTGTAGAGCGTTTCACTTATGAAGGAGGGCGGGTTGGGTGCCCCTTCCAGCCCGTAGTGATCCCAGTCGAGCAGGTGCATGTAGAGGCTGAACAGGGTCAGCGAGGGGGCCGGGCTCGAGGTTGCTGCGGTCGGCTGGGAAGCGTTGGCCGGCGTGGGCTGCGGCACTTCGAGGCGGTGCCGCACCAGCACGAAGCCGGTGGAGTAGGGCTTGGGCCCCGACTCGTACTCGGAGACCGGGTAGCGCTCGTCGATACGGTAGGCGATGACTTCGCCATCGGCGATGCAATACACCGAGGATTGGTCGAGCAGCCCCGCGGTGCCCTGGTCGAAGTGCACGCCGCCGTGCCAGAGGCCGTTCGTTCCCAGCGGATAATGGCCGCCCAGCGCATTGGCCAGGGCCTGCTGGTAGAGCCAGACATCTTCGGTCGGCTCGGCGCCAGGGGCGGTCCGGGGCTTGAAGGGGTAACTCCAGTTGGTGATCTTCTGTTGTTCGGTCATGGTACCTGTCTCATCCTTGAGTCGCGCTACCTTCAACTGCTGAAATTCAGCATCCGCCGTGGCTTAGGCGGCTCTTCGAGGCTGTTCTTCAGCCCTTCGTCGAGGAGGTTTCCGGCGCTGTCCCTGTCTGCCGCGCCCGGCAGGATTGGCGGCTTGAGGCCAATTCCCGTGCCATGGCCCGGCGAGCCGCCGGCGTTGATCCTGACCAGCGAGCCGTTGAGGGTAACGCCGCCCGGATCGAGCTTGATGAAGGCGCCTCCGGCATTCAGGGTCAGCTCGGTGCCGGCTTCGATGACCATCTTCTGGCCGGCTTTCAGATGTATCTCGTTTCCGGCGTCGATCAGTTGCGCCAGGCCAACTTTCAGGTGCTGACTCCCCCCAATCCCCAGGTGGTCATCGGCCCTGACCTCCACCCGTCGGTCGGCGTGGGTGGTGCGGTGTTCCTCGGCCTTGAGCTCGGTGTAGCTGTTGGCTTCCACTGTATCGTGGCGTTCGTGGCCGATGCGGATCCTCTGGTCGTGCTCGATGTTTTCGTCCCAGTCGCGCTGGGCGTGCAGATAGATCTGTTCCTGACCCTTGCGGTCTTCGATGCGCAGTTCGTTGTAGCCGG
>NZ_JASCPA010000042.1:0-45853 GCF_029959715.1 Pseudomonas sp. PS02288
ATGCGGGGGGTCATCCCAGATTTGTGCATATTGTCGCATAGGTCCCGGGGCAGTTGCATGAAGGCTTGGAAGCGCGGCGGCTCAAGCGCCGCCGCACGCTCCTCGCAGCACGGCCTCTATGGGCGGTTAGCGCGGCCGGTGGCGGGCCGGGCGGATCGCCGCGGTCCCACGCTAGCAGCGCTACAACTGCGCGGCGGTCTGGGGGGCCGTCAGCGTTTGGCTGAAGAAGCGCACGGCCTCACTGTTGAGGCTGTCGTGGACGGCCATGCGATCGACCCCTTCGCCGTCGTCGCAGAGCTGTGGCGCGGCCTCGCGCATCTCCGCCGAACAGGGCGCCATGAAGACGAAATGCCCGGCACCCGGCACCACACGGTAATCGGCAGGTCCCGGCAGACGCCGCGCCAGCGCCGCGGCGTTTTCCGCCGGCAGCAGCAGGTGGTCCTCGGCGCCGGCGTAGAGCAGCACGGGCACCTGGACGTCGGCCAGGTCCTGGCGCCCAAACATCAGGCCGAGCGGCGCCAGCAGCAGGAGCGAACGCACCCGCGAATCTGGCGCGGCTTCCACCACGTCATCGTCGATCGCCAGGCTCGCCGCGCGCTCGCAGGCTTCGGCGTCGTCCGGCTGTTTTTCACAGTACTGGCGAAGGTGCTGGAGTTCGGGATGGCCGCCGGCCAGGATCAACGCCGACTCCCCGCCCGCCGAGTAGCCGATCACCCCGACCTGGCGGCTGTCGACCTCCTCTCCGAGCAGTTTGTCCTGGCCGACCGCGTCGATCGCCGCGGAGAGCTGCATCGGGCGGCCATAGAGGTTGCTGAAGCGGCCGATGCGGCTCTGGTCGTCGACGTTGTCACCGGGATGCTGCACCGCCAGTACGATGAAGCCGCGATGCGCCAGCGCGGTCGCCAGGTCGTGATGCGCCAGGGGCGAGCCGCCATTGCCATGGGACAGAACGATCAGCGGGAAGCGGCCCTGCGCCGGTGGCGTGTCTTCGCGGCCAGCGATGCGGAACAGGTCGATATGCGTGTCGCCGCGCTTGACCCAGGACGGATAGAACGCGACGGCGCTCATCGGCTGGTGGTCGACCGGGTCCTCCAGCGTCAGCCGGTGCAGACCGACGCCCCAACTGGGGGCGGCATGCCCTGCGATCGGCAGTGCGGTGAGCATGGTCGCCAAGAACACTGTGAGAAAACGCCCTGACATGCTCCCCTCCCGTGCATTTCCGCGAGCCCCGGACGCACAGGGGCGCCGGGTCGCGGGAAACGATGCACGGATCGGACCAGAGGACGGATCAGAGAGCGCCCAGGTAGTCCATCTTGCCCAGGTCGAGGCCGTTGTGGCGGAGGATCGCGTAGGCGGTGGTCATGTGGAAATAGAAGTTAGGCAGCACGAAGTTCAGCAGGTAGGCATCACCCTTGAACGTCACCTCACCCTTCGCCAGCGTGAGCACGATCTCCTTCGACTCGCTGCCGTCGAACTGCGCGGCATCCAGGCCCTTGAGAAAGTCCACGGTCTTGGCGATGCGCGCCTGCAATTCGGGAAAGGTGGTTTCGGTGTCGGCGAAGCTCGGAACATCGCTGCCGGTCAGGCGGGCGCCGGCGCCCTTGGCCGCATCGCTGGCGATCTGGACCTGTTTCGACAGCGGCAGCATGTCGACCGCCAGACGCGCATTGACCAGCACGGAGGGGTCGATCTTCTTGGCTTCGGCAAAGGCCGCAGCCTTGTCGAGGATCGCCGACAGGTTGCCGAACATGCGCACGAACACCGGGACGGAGGCCTGATACATGGAGAGGGACATGGAATTTCCTGCTGCACGGGGTTGAAGGTCAGCCATGATCCGTCGTGAGATGCGTGCTGTCGAGCCGACCCAATCGCACCAAAGAGAGGAGAACGGAACATGTCACCGGATGCCGTCGCCGCCTTCTGCCTGCAGTTGCCGGGCGCCTGGGAGGACCTCAAGTGGGGCCATAACCGGGTCTTCTCGGTCGCCGGCAACAAGATGTTCGCCATCGTCGATTTCCTCGGCGAACGCCTCGCCTTCAAGGTCGACGCCGACCTGTTCCTCGGCTTCTGCGACCGTCCCGGCATTCATCCGGCGCCCTATCTGGCCCGGGCCCACTGGATCGCCATGGCGCCGCCCTTCCCGCTGGGCGATGCCGAACTATCCCTCCTGCTGCGCCGTTCCCACCAACTTGTGGTGGGGCGCCTGCCAAAGCGCAAGCGGATCGGGCTGCTGCTGGACGACGAGTGAATTGCTTAGCTAGCTTTCTTAATTACCGGGGACAGGCGATCATGGCGAACCTGTTCTGCCACCGCTTCGAGTGTCCATGAGCCCGCCTGCGCAGCCTTCTCCACCGATCACGCTGCAAATCATCAGCATCGTCTTCTTCACCTTCATCGCCTTCCTCAGCATCGGCATTCCACTGGCCGTTCTGCCTGGCTACGTACACGACGACCTGGCATATGGCTCGGTGCTGGCGGGCGTGGTGATCAGCAGCCAGTACCTCGCCACCCTGCTCTCCCGACCGCTGGCCGGCGCCACGGCCGACCGCCTGGGCGCGAAGAAGGCGGTGACGTTCGGCCTCGTCGGCTGCACCCTGAGCGGCATCCTTACGCTGATATCCACCTCGATCCAGGCCTGGCCGTCCGCCAGCCTGGGCCTGCTGCTCGCCGGCCGCGTGGTGCTGGGCATTTCGCAGGGCCTGGTGGGCACCGGCGCGATCAGCTGGGGCATCGGCCGTGTCGGAGCGGAAAACACCGCGCGGGTGATTTCCTGGAACGGCATCGCCGCCTATGGAGCAGTGGCGATCGGCGCACCGCTCGGGGTGTTGATGGTCGCTGAGCTGGGCCTGTGGAGCATGGGTGCCTCGATCACCCTGCTGGGCGTCGTCGCCCTGGGCCTGGCCTGGAACCGGCCGCCGGCACCCATCGTTCCCGGCGAGCGGCTGCCGTTTCGCCGGGTGCTCTGGCAGATCGCTCCCAACGGGCTGGGGCTCGCGCTGGGCTCGATCGGCTTCGGCACCATCGGCACCTTCATCACCCTGTACTACGCCAGCCTGGGCTGGACCGGCGCCGCCTACTGCCTCACGGCGTTCGGCGCCTCGTTCATTGGCGCGCGACTGCTGTTCGGTGGCGCGATCAAACGACTGGGCGGCTATCGCGTGGCGATCGCCTGTCTCGGTGTGGAATGCCTGGGTTTGCTGCTGCTCGGTTTCGCCCATCAGCCCTGGCTGGCGCTATGCGGCGCGGCGCTGACCGGCTTCGGCCTGTCGCTGGTGTATCCGGCCCTTGGAGTCGAGGCGATCTCGCGGATACCCGCCTCCAGCCGCAGCTCGGCGCTGGGCGCCTACGCGGTGTTCTTCGACATCGCGCTGGGCATCGCCGGCCCGCTGATGGGTGCCATCGCCAATGGCCTGGGCTTCGCCAGCATCTTCTTCAGTGCCGCGCTGATGGCGCTCGCCGGCCTGCTGCTGAGCCTGTGGATGTACCGCCAGGCCGAGCGTCGCTAGAACGTAATGAAACGCCGGCCAAGCAACAGCCAATCGATCCAGAACGCCTGGTGCAACAGCACGATCAGCCAGAAAAGCAGCTGGTAGGAAAGCTTTCGCGTCTTGTGGCGAAACACCTGCTGGGCGATCAACGCGCCCGGCCAGCCGCCCAGCAGCTCGATCAGGTGAAGGGTGTTTTCCGGCGTGCGCCGGCCGCCGGACAGCGCGCGGCGCTTGTCGATCCCGTAGAGCAGAAAGGCGAGCACACTGAGCAGCAGATAGGCGGTCGCCGGCCAGAAGCTCCCGCGCCAGGCCAACAGGGCGACGCCGCCTGCCGGCAAAAGGCACAGCAGCGCGAAGAGCATCAGTTTCAGCGGCAGATGGAGTGGCCTGCCCGTCGTGCGTGCCGGGGAGGCGCTGTGGCGGGTGGCGGGCCTGGCGGTGTCGCGTGGTTTCTGGCGGATCGCCGGATCGTCCAGCGACAGCCCCGGCAACCGTGCATGGCCGGCGCGCGGACGTTCGCCGGGCTCGCTGGACATCGTATAAAGCACGGTGTCGCCGGGCCGTGGGCGACGCTCGCCGCGCATCGCCGAGACATGCACGAAGACCTGGGACCCGCCCGCCTGCGGAACGATGAAGCCGAAGCCCTTCTCGTCGTTCCAGCTTTTCAAGGTGCCGCGCAGTTCCATCGCTCGCGTCCCTGCGAATCGCCTCAGCCCTGGGCCGTGCTCCAGTCGATCCAGCCGAACTGCCAGGTCGCCAGAATCACCAAGCCGAAGGCGATCCGGTACCAGCCGAACACCGCGTAGCTGTGGTTGGCGATGAACTTGAGCAGCGCGCGCACGGTGATCATCGCCACGACGAAGGTGGAAATGAAGCCGATGGCGAACACCGGAAGATCGCTGAGGTGGAGGATCTCGCGGTACTTGAAGAGCGAATAGACTGTCGCCGCGACCATCGTCGGCATCGCCAGGAAGAACGAGAATTCCGCAGCCGCCTTGCGCGAGAGGCCGAACAGCAGCCCGCCGATGATCGTCGAGCCGGAGCGCGAGGTGCCCGGAATGAGCGCCAGGCACTGGGCAAAACCGACCTTCAGGGCCAGCTTCCAGTCCATGTCGTCGACCGTTTCGGCGCGAATCGTATGCACGCGCCGCTCGGCCCAGATCATCACCACCCCCCCCATGATCAGCGCGGTAGCGACGGTAATCGGGTTGAACAGCCAGTGTTCGATGAGGTCGGCGAACAGCAGGCCGAGGATCACCGCCGGAATGAAGGCGATCAGCAGGTTCAACGTGAAACGTTGCGCGCGACGTTGCGTCGGCAGACCGACCACCACGTCGATGATGCGGCTGCGGAACTCCCACATCACCGCCAGGATCGCGCCCAGCTGGATGATGATCTTGAACGCGGTGGATCGGTCGCCGTTGAACTCCAGCAGGTCACCGACCACGATCAGGTGGCCCGTGCTGGAGATCGGCAGGAATTCGGTCAGCCCTTCGACAATACCCAGAACCAGTGCCTGAAAGGCGCTCCAAAGATCCATCATTCCCCCAGTTCCCAGGTTTAAAAACGCATACGGCTCGGTGCGCAGGGGTGCGACATAAACGCCCCACGCTCAGGTTTGCCCGCGTTTTGCCGAAATGCTATCAGAAGCTGGCTAAAGGCTGGCAAACCGGGTTTCGGACAGTCGTGGAACCGCTACAGTTCCCACGCTAGAGCAATAACAACAATATCGAGGGCTTCACCATGCGCAGTCTCCGAAGTTTGCCCATCAGCCGCCGGCTGATGCTGATTCTCGCGGTTGCTGTCGCCATGCTGGTGGCGCTCGGCGTGTTCATGCTGCAACAGATACACAACGACCTTTACGAGGGGAAGGTCGAGAAGACCCGTCATCTGGTGCAGAGCGCCAGCGCCATCCTGCAGAACTTCCATGACCAGGAGGTTGCAGGCACCCTGACCCGCGAGCAAGCCCAGACGCAGGCCGCCGCAATGATCCGCAGCCTGCGCTACGACAAGACCGAGTACTTCTGGATCAACGACCTCGGGCCGAAGATGATCATGCATCCGGTCAACCAGAAGCTCGAAGGCCAGGACCTCTCGACGATCAAGGACCCGGACGGCAAGGAGCTGTTCAACGAAATGGTCGCCCTCGCGCGCAAACAGGGCGGCGGCATGGTGGACTACCGCTGGCCGAAGGCCGGTAGCGCCGACCCGCTACCCAAGGTGTCCTATATCCAGCTGTTCGAGCCCTGGGGCTGGGTGCTCGGCACCGGCATCTACATCGACGACATGCAGGCGCAGTTCTACGGCCAGGCGCTGCACGCATCGCTGATCGGCCTGGGCATCGCCGTGGTGATGACCCTGCTGGTGATGCTGATCGCACGCAGCATCGTCGTGCCGCTGAACGCCGCGGTCGGCGCCATGGCCAACATCGCCAGCGGCGAGGCGGACCTCACGCGCAGCCTCGACACCCAGGGCAACGACGAGCTGGCGCAGATGTCCAGGCACTTCAACGCCTTTACCCTCAAGCTGCGCCAGGTCATCGGCGAATCGCTCGCCGCCTCGCGCTCGCTGGACGAAGCCGCGCGCTCGCTGGACGGCGTCGCCAACCAGGGCTACCAGACCAGCCAGCAGCAGTCGCAGCAGATGGAACTGGTCGCCACCGCGATCAACGAAGTCACCTATGGCGTGCAGGACGTGGCGAAAAGCGCCGAGGAAGCGGCCAACGAAGTGCGCAACGCCGAGGACCAGGCCAACCAGGGCCAGCAGAACATCGACAACAGCCTGCGCCAGATCGACCAGCTGTCCGGCACCATCGGCCAGGCCGTGCAAGTGATCCAGGCGCTGGCGCAGGAAAGCTCGCAGATCGGCAAGGTGCTGGAGGTGATCCGGGCCATCGCCGAGCAGACCAACCTCCTCGCGCTTAACGCCGCCATCGAGGCGGCCCGTGCCGGCGAGCAGGGCCGCGGTTTCGCCGTGGTGGCCGACGAGGTGCGCCTGCTGGCCCAGCGCACGCAGCAATCGACGGCGGAAATTCAGGGCATGATCGAGCGCCTGCAAACCAACTCCGGCGCCGCGGTGAAGGTCATCCACGAAAGCAGCGAGGCCTCGCAACTGACCGTCGACCAGGCCAGCCAGGCCAGCGAGAGCCTGCAACTGATCGCCCAGTCGATGCGCAACCTCGCCGGCGCCAACGCCTCCATCGCCAGTGCCACGCTGCAGCAATCGCATGTGGTGGAGGACATCAACCGCAACGTCACCGAAGCCGCGAGCCTGGCGCACACCAGCGCACTGTCCGCCGAAGAGACCAGCAGCGCGAGCAAGAACCTCGGTCAGCTCGCCGACCAACTGGGACGGCTGCTCGGCCAGTTCCGCGTCTGACCGGCGCCGACGCCGGTCCGCTGCCGTGAGCGCGCCATCGCGTTCACGGCGACGCGCTAGATCACACCCTCCTGGTTTTCCGACCAGGGTTGGCCCTTGCGCTTGAGCTCCAGACGGCGCACGAATTCCAGCAACACCGCGGCATAGAGCTCGTCCTGCAGGTGCACGTCCTCGATGCCGGCGTCGATGTTCGGGTTGTCGTTGACCTCGATAACCACCACCTTGTCGCCCGCCTGCTTCAGGTCCACCCCGTAGAGCCCGTCGCCGATCAGGTTGGCGGTGGTGGTGGCCAGCTCCAGCACCTCGCGCGGCACCTCTTCCACCGGCAGCGTCTGGAAGTCGCCACTGACCTCCTGGGCGTCCGGGCGGTGGTCGTAGATCTGCCAGTGGCCCTTGGACATGAAGTATTTGCAGGCGAAGATCGGCTTGTGATTGAGCATGCCGATGCGCCAGTCGTACTCGGTGTAGAAGAACTCCTGTGCCAGCAGCAGCACCGAGCGCTCGAACAGCTCAGCCGTCACCTTGAGCAACGCCTGCTGATCCTCGACCTTGATCACCCCACGGGAAAAACTGCCGTCGGGGATCTTCAGCACCAGCGGGAATCCCAGCCGCTCGCCCAGGTTGTCCAGTTCGTGCGGGCGGTCCTTGTAGAGTATTTCCGTGGCCGGCATGCCCAGCTTGTGGGCGCGCAGCAGGTCCGTGAGGTACACCTTGTTGGTGCAGCGCAGGATGGACGCGGGATCGTCGAGCACCACCAGCCCCTCGCTTTCGGCGCGTTTGGCGAAGCGGTAGGTGTGGTCGCTGACGTTGGTGGTTTCGCGGATGAACAGCGCGTCGTACTCGGCCAGGCGGGAGAAGTCCTTCTTCTCGATCAGGTCCACCTCGATGCCGAGGCGCTTGCCGACGCGGATGAAGTTCTTCAGCGCCTTGCGATTGGACGGCGGGAAGGCTTCGTCCGGGTCCTGCAGGATGGCCAGGTCGAAGCGCACCAGCCGGCGTGAACGTGGGCGTCGCCAGATCTTGCGGTTGAAGGCGTCGAGGACGTTGGCGAAGTGGTCCTCCTGGTCGTCGCGCAGTTTGTGCAGGCTACCGGGCTTGATCCCGGTGATGTGCCAACTGTCGTTGCGGCGGAATTCCACCAGCAACAGCGGACAGGGAAACGCCTCGAACAGCTGGCGCGCCAGGTCCTGCAGCGGTTCGATCTCGGTACGGCCGAAATACAGCGTGAGGGTGAAGCCGTCGGTGCTGCCGAACGGGTGGTCAGCCAGCGCCCTGTCGAGGGACTTGTCGAGGTATTCCAGCGCCAGGCTGTAAAGCGCCTTGCGCGCCAGCTCGCTGATGGTGCGCACGCTGGGGATCACCCGGTGCCCGCGCGCCTCGGCCAGCAGCGAGCAGTAGTAGCCGTGGCCGAGGTACTTGTAGTTGCGGCACAGGTTGATCACCTGAACCCGTTTGCCGCTGGCATCGTCGTTGGGTTGTTCCAGGTACTCCTGGACACTGATGACATCTTCGCTTGGATAGTAGGAGGTCCAGTCCTCCTTGCGCTCGACCACAATGACGAGTCTGCTCACGATCGCTCCCGCTCATATGCCGGGAGCAAAAGGCGCCCCCGCCTGTCTGTGCTAGGACATGCGAGACAAACATCGCGTTCGCCCGTTCTGGAAACTCCTTATCGATGAAAGCCGCCCTACGCCTCGCCACGGCCGAAGACATCGCCGCCCTGGTGGCACTGGAAAACCGCTGCTTCGACCACGACCGCCTCTCGCGGCGGAATTTCCACTGGATGATCACGCGCGCCAACGCCCGTCTGACGCTCGCCGAGGAAGACGGGCGCCTCCTCGGCTACGCGCTGGTGCTGTTCCACCAGGGCACCTCGCTGGCGCGCCTGTACTCCATCGCCAGCGATCCGCAGGCGCGCGGCCGCGGCCTCGGCCAGCGGCTTCTGGAGGCCGCGGAACAGGCCGCGCTGGAAAACGACTGCGCCTTCCTGCGCCTGGAGGTCCGCCCGGACAACGGCGCCGCCATCGCCCTCTACGAACGCAACGGCTACCTGCCCTTCGCCCGCCTCAGCGACTACTACGAGGACCATACCGAAGCGCTGCGTTATGAGAAACGCATTCGCCAACTCAGCCAGGGTCGGCACAAGCGCTCGCCCTACTATCGGCAGACCACCGACTTCACCTGTGGCCCGGCATCTCTACTGATGGCCATGGCAGCTCTGGATCGCGACTTCCGCATGACCCGTCGCGAGGAACTGCGCCTGTGGCGCGAGGCGACCACCATCTACATGACCGCGGGGCATGGCGGCTGTGGCCCCCATGGCCTCGCGCTGGCCGCCTGGCGCCGCGGGTTTCACGTCAGCCTGATGGTGAGCGTCAGCGGGCCGCTGTTCCTCGACGGCGTGCGCAGCGAGGAGAAACGCGCGGTGATGCGCGTGGTGCATGAAGACTTCTGTGCCGAGCTGGAGAAAAGCGACGTGCAGTCGCTAAAACGTGGGCCGCTGGACATTCCGGCCGCACTCGCCGCTGGCGGGCAACCGCTGGTGCTGATCAGCAGCTATCGGCTGACGCGCTCCAAGGCGCCGCACTGGGTGATCGTCACCGACAGCGACGAGGACTTCGTGTACCTGCACGACCCGGATGTGGACCACAGCATCCATCGCCGGCAGATGGACTGCCAGCACGTGCCGGTCAGCCACGCCGAGTTCGACAAGATGAGTCGGTTCGGCCGGCGCAAGCTGCGCGCGGCCGTGATCGTCTATCCACGCCAGTGAGCGTTTCAGCTACCGCCGCCAGCGCCGCCTGCTCCGGCTCCACCCGAGCCCCCGGAACCGCCGGCGCCTGAACCCGAACCGAAGCCTGAGCCGGAGCCGGAGTTACCGCCGCTTCCGCCGATGGGTGCTCCACCGTTATTGCTGCCGGTACCGCTGGTGCCCGCGCCGCTGGAATTGCTCGGGTTCGCGCCATTCTGGTTGAGCGTGCCGTCGGTGTTGCCCGGGCTCGTAGTGGTTGGCGTACCCGGCGCGACCGTGGAACGCTCCTGGCCCGTGGTGGGCGTACCAGGCGCAAAGGTCGAACGCTGCTGGCCGGTGGTGGGCGTGCCGGGCTCGGTGGTGGAGCGCTGCTGGCCGGTGGTCGCGGGGGTGCCGTTGCCGCTGTTCACCGAATTGCCGTTAGTCGACATGCCGCTGGCGGAGTTGGCCCCGCCCGGCGCCGCCTGATCGGCCCGGGTTCGGATCTGGTTGATGTTGTCGCCTACCTGCTGGCGGTTGTTTTCCATCTGCTCGCCGCTCTGGCGACGCTGGTCTTCCAGGCTCAAACCGGCGCCCGCGTGACTGACGAGGGGAATGATGGTGGCCAGGACGAGTAGCGGGAATCTGATCGTGTGCATCTTCTTCTCCATCACGTGGGTACCCACGGTGGACAGCGCAGGGTCGTGCGGCTCTTCGTACGTTCATCGGATTCACGCCACGGCGGAATTCAGCTGCCGCGGGTCAAGGAGCCGTCGCTGGCGTGGTGCTAGTTTCGCCTTGTCCATTCGAACCCATGCCGGGTTCGCATCTCTGCGTTGCAAGTAGGACCCCATGGTTGAACAGGCTCACCCTGACCCAGGCGCTGGAACTGATGCGGCGCCACTTCAGACCGCTGGGTCTGGAGGTTTCCTTCGAGACGCCGGACAGCCTTCTGGTCCGGGTGCTGGACCCACTGACCGCTGCCCCCTTGCTGACCGTCACTGGAATCCGCTGCAACACCAAGCTCACCCACGAGGAGATCGACCGACTGATCCAGGCGCTGGAAACCGACCTTGAAGTGATTCATCCAAACAACCCATTCACCCGCCGAACCGAATAGGAACCCCGCAAGAAATCCCTACACGCGACATTTATTTTTCGATTGTCGACATCCCGTGACTTCCGGCTTAACACCGACATCAATGACATGACCGAGCCTGCTGCAAGTGACCGTACCAGGCCCCTCCATTTAGGCACTTTTAAGAGACCGCCCCCATGAACGCCCCGCTCCGTGTCAACGAAGCACTTTTGATCGCCGGCCGCGCTTTCCAACCGTTCGAATGCGTAGCCTGGGCTCCGCTAGAAGGCAGTGGTGAATTGAGCCTGAGCGTCGTCGACAGGACCTGCACCCGGGTCCTCGGTCGCTCGAAGATTTCCCGCACCACCTACTGCGATCCGCAGCAGCTGGCGGAAATTCTCCAGCAGGCGCGGCAGGAGCTGAGCCAGGAAGGCTTCAGGCTTTCCCCGTGGAGCATGCCCGAGTAAACCGAAAGGCCCGGCAATCGCCGGGCCTTTTTGTATCTGCGCACCGAAAGCGTGCCGCGGGCCCCACGACGAACTCCGGGAGCGCTGCTCCGGTCTATCCCTCAGCCACCGGCGGGAGGATCACCATGAGTACCACGCACCTCACCCTCGACGAAGCCCGACGCATCATCGATCAGGCCTTCCTCCCGCTCCACTGCACGACCGTCGCCGACCGCGAGGACGCCAGCTTCTCCCTGAAGGTGAGCGACGAGTCCGGCCTAGCCCTCTACTCCATCGCCCACCTGGCGCGCTCGCAGTACAGCGAGCCGATCCGTTTCGCAGGGCTGATCGAACAGGCGCGGCTGGAGCTGAGCAAGGACGGGCATGCGCTGTATCCCTGGTCGATGCCCTTCCAAGTGGACCTCAAACACTGCTGAAGCCAGGTAGAAGCAATGGAAGCGTTCGACCTCAAACGCATGCTGCTGGACGAATTCCCTGTGCTGTTCCTCGGCGAGGTCGCGCTGCGCGCCAGCTTCGCCTACCTCGCGGTGTTCGCCTTCCTGAAGATCTCGGGGCGCCGCGGCGTGCGCCAGCTGTCGCTGTTCGAGGTGGTGGTGATCCTCACCCTGGGCTCGGCGGCGGGCGATGTGTCCTTCTACGACGATGTTCCCCTGCTGCCGATCGTGATGGTCTTCATCACCTTGCTGGTGCTATATCGGGCCACCACCTACGCGATGGAGCGCAGCCCGCGCTTCGGCGCCTGGATGGAGGGCAAGCCGATGGTGATCATCCGCGATGGCCAGTACGACCTGCCGACGCTGGAGGCCACCAACATCTCCGACGACGAATTCTTAATGGAGCTGCGCCAGCAAGGCGTCGAGCACCTGGGCCAGGTGCGCCTGGGCATCCTCGAGGTGAACGGCGACGTGAGTCTGTACTTCTTCGACAGCGATGAAACGCGCCACGGGCTATCCGTGCTTCCGCCCAGCGAGCGGGTGGTCGTCGAGACCGCCCATCAGAACGGCCTCCATGCCTGCTGCCGCTGCGGCTTCGTCCAGTCTCTGGACTACGGACAGGGCGGTCCCTGCCCGCGCTGCGAACGCACACGCTGGTCCATGGCAAGCGACCGCCCGCGGGCGCGCTGACCGGTGGGCTGAACCGCCGCCTTTCCGACCGGGTCACTGTTTCTAGGCAACGCAGATACTCACCGGAGGAACCAGACGATGCTCGGCGACCATTCCGAAATCATTCAGCACCTCAACACCGCCCGCAAACACGCCGACCAGGCGGAAACCCAGGACAATCCCGCGCTCTACCGCGAAGCCATCGACGAGATGGCCATGGCCATCGAACTGCTGCTGCGCAACAGCGCCGAGAAGGAAGGCGAGCTGTACCGCGGCCACGGCGCCTGAGTCGCCAGCGCCAGCCAGACACTTCGCTGCCTCGCAGCGCGTTCGCTTCAAGGAGTACGTATGCGACTGGAATCCGGGGCAATCCCGCCGCTGGCCGAAGGACGACTGCCGGTGCCGCCGGACGAGTCCGGGGACACCGGCACCCCGCTCTGCTCGACGCTGCCGCCCGACCTCAGCTATGTCGACGATACGCAGCCCGGCATCAGCCGGCGCAAGCTGCGCGGCAAGTTCGTCTACATCGATGTCGACGGTGAGCGTATTCGTGACGAGAGCGAGATCAGCCGGATCAACAAGCTGGCGATTCCACCGGCCTATACCGATGTCTGGATCTGTCCCAACCCCAGCGGGCACCTGCAGGCGACCGGCCGCGACGCGCGCGGACGCAAGCAGTACCGCTACCATCCGCGCTGGCGCGAGGTTCGCGATGCAGACAAGTACGAGCGCATGCTCGCATTCGGGCGCGCCCTGCCAAAGCTGCGCGCGACCCTGGAAAAGCACCTGGCGCAACCGGGCATGGGCCGCGACAAGGTGATGGCCACGGTCGTTTCGCTGCTGGACTCGACGCTGATCCGCGTCGGCAACAGCCGTTACGCCAAGGAGAACAAGTCGTTCGGCCTGACCACGCTGCGCAACCGCCACGTCGACGTCAAAGGCACTGCCATTCGTTTCCATTTCCGCGGCAAGAGCGGCATTGAGCACAACGTCAAGCTCAGCCACCCGCGCCTGGCGAGGATCGTCAAACGCTGCCTGGAGCTGCCCGGCCAGCACCTCTTCCAGTACCTGGACGAGGATGGCGAACGCCACGTGGTGACCTCCTCCGACATCAACGCCTACCTGCAGACCCATGCCGGCGAAGATTTCACCGCCAAGGACTACCGCACCTGGGCCGGCAGCGCGCTCGCCCTGGAGCGCCTCTGCGAAAGCGCCCGGCTCGTTGGCGAGGTCGACACCCGAAAGCAGGTGGTGGAAATCGTCAAGGCGGTCGCAAGCCAGCTCGGCAACACCCCGGCCATCTGCCGCAAGTGCTACATCCATCCGGCAGTGATCGATGCCTTCGGCGACGGCACGCTGGCCGAGTTGAAGAAGCCGAGGCCGCGCAAAGGGCTGCGCGTGGAGGAAGTCGCGCTGATGAAGTTTCTCGAAAATCTGCAGAGCGCCGCCGAATCCAAGGCCGACTGTGCCTGAGCGGCGCTACAGGTATACCGAGACCTGGTTGCGCCCGCCCTTCTTCGCGCTGTACAGCGCCTGGTCGGCCCACTCGATGAGCATGTGGTGATCGACGCAGAGCGCGGTGGGCTGGGCCACGCCCAGGCTGATGGTGAACGGAATGACGTGGCCGTCATGCTCGACCCGCAACCTCTCCACCGCGGTACGCAGGCGTTCCGCGAACACCAGGCCGCCGTCCTTGCCGGTATCCGGCAGCAGCACGACGAACTCCTCGCCGCTGTAGCGCCCGGCGATGTCGACATCGCGAATGTGCTCGCGAAGCAGCTCCGACAGGCGCTGGATGACCTGGTCGCCCGCCAGGTATCCGAAGCTGTCGTTGATCGCCTTGAAGTGATCGATGTCCATCATCACCAGTGACAGCGGGGTGTCGTAGCGCTGGGTACGGGCGAACTCGTGCCGCAGGCACTCGTCCCAGTGGTCGCGGTTGAACAGCCCGGTGAGCCGGTCGATGCGCGACAGCCCTTCCAGCTTGGCGTTGACCGCCTGCAACTGGCGTCGGTTGATCGCTACGTCGGTGACGTCGTAGATCACCAGGCAGATGTGGCCGATCTCGCTGTTCACCGAGCGCAACGGCAACAGCGTGGTGTTCTGGTACATGAAGTCTTCACGACCGGTGATCGGCTGGTAGTTCTTGAAGCGCACCAGGTACGGCCGCTGCTCCCACACCGTGAAACCCGGCGTGCCCAGCGTGGCCACGCTCTCCGCCTTCATGCGGAACCACTCCTCGTTGACCTCCGGGAACAGCTCGAAGAAGGAGCGGTGATAGGCCTGGCTGGGCTGCAGCCCGGAACGGTTCTCCATGAAGGTGTTCCACACCTCCACGCGGTAGGCTCGGTCCAGCACCACCACGCCTACATCGATACCCTGCACGATGGCCGCCAGCCAATGGAATTCTTCCAGATCGATCTCTGCCATGGTCAGTTCATCACGTGAGCGAGTTTGCGCGACAGCAGCTCCACCGAATCCTCGGTGAACAGCAGCAGCAGGTCGAAGTGAATGTCGTGCCCTTCCAGGCTGTAGCTGATCTCCACCGCCAGGGTCTTCTTCCAGCGACGCTGGTTGACCTGGATGAGGTCGTCGAGGCCGGCATGGGCACCGAGAACCTGCGGATGACTCTGGGAAAACACCACGTCGATCTGTTCGGCGATGCCGCTGAGGCAGGCGCCAATCAGCACGCTGGAGAGGTCCAGCAGCATTTCCATCTCCGAGTACTCGCTCGACGACCAGCGCATCAGCCGCGCCATGTCGGCCACTTCGGAGTCATGGAAGATCAGCAGCGCCTCGCCGGCGATGCCTTCGCCGATGTAGCCCTGGCAGACCGCGGTCAGGCGCTCGCCACGCTGCGCATCGGCCAGCGCCATGTGCAGTTCGCCGACTTCGAGGATGTTCACGTTGGGCACCGGCAACTGCACGAACACCTTGAGCACCCGCGCCAGCAACGCCGCCGCACGGCCCATGGCGACGTTGACGGTCTCGCGGAAGGCATCGCGAAAGCCGACCGTGGTTTCGGCAAGGCTCGCCACCGGGACTGGAGGCACCCCCGGCGCGCCCAGCAGGCCGAGGCGTTTCAGCGTATCGGCCAGCTCCTGCGGATCGGCCGGCTTGCGCAGGAAGGCCAGCGCACCGAGCGCCATCACGCGGCGTACCGCCTCCTCCTGAACGTCGCCGGACACCACGATCACGCGGCTGGACAGGCCCTCGGCCCGCATCGCGGCGAGCACTTCGTAGCCATCCATTTCCGGCATGGTCAGGTCGAGCAGGACGATCTCGCCCTCGCCGCGGCGAATCGCCTCCAGCCCTTCGCGGCCATTGGTCGCCTGCGTGACGGACACCGCCCAGTCCACTGGCAGGGCGCGCAGCAACTGCTTGCGCGCCATGTTGGAGTCGTCGCAGACGAGCAGGGGAATCAGGGACATAGGCAGCCGTCTCGCAGCTCAAAAAATTCAATCACGACAATGGGATGAAACGTCGCGGCTCTTCGCCACACGTTTATCGCCCGAGCGCGGACGGAAGTCGAGCCATGCACCAAAAAAAAGCCGTAAACGCCCGGCACCTCGTGCGGCGGCGCCCGGCGGGAAGACATAAAAAAAGCGGCACCAGGGCCGCTTTCTTCACTGTTGATCGATCAGTAGTACGCGTTTTCCCGAACGCTATGATCGGTAACGTCACGCACGCCCTTGAGCTGCGGGATGCGTTCGAGCAGGGTCTTCTCGATGCCCTCCTTGAGGGTCACGTCGGCCTGCCCGCAGCCCTGGCAACCGCCACCGAACTGCAGCACGGCAACGCCTTCGTCAACGATATCCACCAGGGTGACCTGGCCGCCGTGGCTCGCCAGGCCGGGGTTGATCTCGGTCTGCAGGTAGTAGTTGATGCGCTCGTTGAGCGGGCTGTCCTCGTTGACCATCGGAACTTTCGCGTTCGGCGCCTTGATGGTCAGCTGGCCGCCCATGCGGTCGGTGGCGTAATCCACCACGGCGTCTTCGAGGAAGGCTTCGCTCACCGAGTCGATCCAGGCGGTGAAGCTCTTCAACGCCAGCGCGGTGTCTTCGGGTTTTTCTTCGCCCGGCTTGCAATAGGCGATGCAAGTTTCCGCGTATTGCGTGCCCGGCTGGGTGATGAAAACGCGAATGCCGATACCCGTGGTGTTCTGTTTGGCCAGCAGGTCGGCCAGATAGTCGTGGGCGGCGTCGGTAATGGTGATAGCGCTCATGTCAGTTCCTCGCGATACATGCACGCAGTCTACGCCAAAGCGGCCACCCGGATAAAGTCCTAGCTTTTTAGTCGGGAAAGCATTCAGGCATCCGCCCGCGACGCCTGCGGTTCGAGCCAGCGCCGGGTGTGGAAAAACAGCCGGCGCTCGATCAGTTGGTAACTCGCCCAGGAAATCAGCAGGATCGCCGGCATGCACGCGGCGATCACCCAGTACTCGTCGAAGCCGAAGCGTTCGTACAGGTACCAGCCGGTGGACAGCACGATGACGTGCACCAAGTACACCGAATAGGAACAGTCGCCGAGCATCTTCAGCGGCCTCACCCGCGCGAACCAAGGTTCCAACGCGACGCAGGCGACGACGATGAACGCGCTGGGAACGCCCCAGTTGAGCAGCCGCGACGAGGCATCGAGGTGCAGCACCAGTGCCATCGATACCGCCAGGATGAGCAACGGCAGCCTGTTGCCCTGGCCGATCCAGCCACGCCGATAGGCGATGCCGATGGCCACGCCAAAGAGGAACTCGTACACGATGCTGTTGCGGTAGAAATTGCTCAGCCAGTCCTGATGCGCCAGCAAGGTGCTCACCAGCGCCAGCGTGACCGCGATCAACAGCGGGCGCAGGCGTTGCGGCGCCACCAGCGACAGGGCGAACACCAGGTAAAAGAACATCTCGTAGTTCAGCGTCCAGCCGACGTTCAGCGTCGGGTACAGCCCGTAGCCGCCGGGGTTTTCCGCCGGAATGAACAGCAGCGAAAGGATCAGGTGACGCAGTTCGAAGGTCTGCCCTGGGGTCATTTGCTGGGCATAGAGAATGATCGCCGCCATCAGCAGGCTGTACAGCCAGTACGCCGGCACGATGCGCATGATCCGATTGAGCAGGAAACGCCCGGCCTGGATGTCCTTGCCCGCCGTTGACAGGTAGATCACGAAGCCGCTGATGACGAAGAAGATATCGACGCCGATGGCGCCCTTCTGCACGAAGAATTGCCCGATCGGGCTGTCTGCCTTGAAGTCGAAGAACACCTGCATCACGTGGTGGCAAACCACCATCCAGGCCGCGACCGCTCTGAGCGCCTGAAGCGAAATCAACATACTGCGTCACTCGTGCGAGACGCCTTCCCGGCGTCCGGCCATACACCGCCTGTTTCGCCCGCCGCAGTCTGGAAAGTCCGCCACTGCCCGGCGCGGCCCTGCATCTTTTCTCAAGATGTCGACCGCACTCGAGGGCAGAAAATTCGTCGCCGCCGCCCGGCGGAAGGGTCGCGCGATGCCTGCTAGAGGTTCTGGTAGCGGTTCATGTCGAGCATCCCCGCCTCCACCGGCTCGGTCTCGCGCAGGTAGTTCGAGAGATCGAGGAAGTAGTGCCAGAAGTCCGGATGGCTGCGCCGGATGCCCCAACGCTCCACGACCCACTCGAAGCTCGCCGGGTCGCGCACCTGCTCCAGCGCGGCGACGAACGCGTCGGCCTCGCTCGCCTGGAGGTCGAAGATGAAGTTCGGGTAGCTGGTCAGCACGCCCGGATACAGCGTCAGGGTGTCGAGGCCGGGCTGGTAGCGCAGCGACTCACCAAGCAGGAAGGCCACGTTGCTGTGCGCGCGGTTGCGCAGCAGCGTGTAGATCTCGCCTCCATCGTCGCCCCGCTCGACCCGCAGCAGGGTCGCCTCGGGCAGTTCGTCGATCACCTCGAGTTCGCTCGCCGGACGGCTGACCAGGCGACTCAGCGCTTGTTCGACCGGCTGCAGCACCGGCGCCACCTGCGGGCGGAAACAGCGCCCGTCGCGGCAGCGATTGACCGGGTCGGGATACGCATTGACCGCCGCGAAGTGCTCCACCAGCGCCAGTCCGAAGGCGCGCTTGGCGTCCTTTTCCGGCAAACCCAGCACGCTCGGCGTGTGCGTATCGATGCCCTGGTAATCCAGCCACATCTTCAGCCGCCCGCTGTTCTCGTACCAGCTGTCCAGCTCGGCCTGCCGCGCCGCGGCCGGCAGCAGGCGGAGGAAGTTCACCTCGGCGCCATTGCGGATCAGGTCGAAATACAGGCGTGTCTGGGCCTGGTGCGAGACGTTGCCGAACACGTCGAAGTTCACCACCAGTTGGTAATAGGTCCGCTCGAACAACGGATAGTCGAGCAGCCAGAGGGTTTTCGGCACGTCGCCGATGAGCCCCTTGCGCACCGACGCGCTGTCGAAGTGGCGGAAGATCGACAGCAGCGCGTTGTCATTACCGCGCCAGATATCGCCCCAAGCGGCTGGCGGCGCCTTGGCGTAGGCCTTCATGCGCAATTGCTCATAGGCGTTGCGCTTGTCTCGGTAGGCGAGCCAGAGGCCGAGCAGGTCGCCTACGTCGTCGAACTGGCCCGGCATCGCCAGCAGCGGCGTCGCCTCCTCGCGGTATTTGGCGTCGGTCAGGTAAAGGTCGTGCT
The DNA here is from genome assembly GCF_029959715.1 of Pseudomonas sp. PS02288. NCBI lineage: Bacteria > Pseudomonadati > Pseudomonadota > Gammaproteobacteria > Pseudomonadales > Pseudomonadaceae > Pseudomonas > Pseudomonas sp. PS02288. The sequence continues at coordinate 18,895 of NZ_JASCPA010000042.1, forward strand.
CGGGCGCCTGGAAGGTCGTCCAGAAATTATCGCGGATTACGTCCGTGGCGATCTGCCCGCGGCACACCGGCCCGCGGATGAAGGTGCGCACGAAGTATTCGGCGTTATCCAGCATGAACTGGTAACGCGCCTGCGGCGGAATCGCGGCGAAGGTCTCGAACGGGTTGGCGCGTCGCTGCGCGCCGTACCCGGGCACCGCATCGGCCCGCCAGTCGCCGCTGTAGAACAGCTGACGCACCCGCGCCAGCTTCTGCGCGCTGAGCGGATAGGTGATGTGCGTCTTGTGCACGATCACGCCCTGGATCGGCCACAGGCGGTAGTAGAAGACGGTGCCCGGATCGTCGTTCGGCCGCCGTGTGGCGATCGGGTCGATCGGTTGGCCGCTCGGCGTGCGCGAGCGCACCAACTGGAAGAAATGCCCGCTTTCGCCACCGTCGAAATACAGGTGCGCGAGGAACAGGTGCTCGAACAGCCAGCGGTTGACCAGCGCCTCGCGCGCGCCCGGCGCATTGAGCAGGCGTTCCCAGTCGGCGATCTGTGCCACCTCGCTCAGGTTCGGCTGCATGTCCTGCTGATCCACCAGCGCGCCCTGCGCCAGCCAGGTTTGCAGCGTGGTGTACTCCTGCTCGCTGAGCCCGGTGACCGCGAACGGCATGCCGGCATGGGCGAAGCGCCTCGCGTAGGCATCGAACTCTTCCGGCAGCGGGCACTGGTTGTCGCGGCCGATGCCGATATCCAGGTCGGCCGGCAGCTTGGCGTTCGGCGTCGGCGGTTCCTGACGGCCGAGTTCCAGCATTCGCTTCATCAGCGCGGCCTGGCCATCGCGGTCGTGGAGTACTGAATAGAAATCCTTGCGCCGCCAGGCCGCCTCGCCCCGGGCATCCAGATAAAGCCGCGTCGGCTCCTGCGCCTTGCGCCGCTCGCCGTCATACACCGGCAGCTTGCTGGCCCCGCGCACGACGCCCTCGGTGCCGCCCAGATTCAACTGGCAGGGCGCGTCGTAGCAGGTGTGGCAGGCCACGCACTTCTGCGTGAGGATCGGCTGGATGTCGCGGCTATAGGAGATGCCCTCGGCGCCCAGCGCCTGTGCGGACGTCACCAGGAATACGGCGAGAAGCAAGCGGATGTGCATGTAGCGTTTTTCCGGAAAAAATGAGCCGCGATTCTAGCGGGGCTGGCGACCGCCAAGGCACGACGCCTGCATGAGTATTTCTCATACAAATGCGGGTGAGGATTAGCCGTAGCGCATCTTTGCTATCATTCGCGCCCTCTTCCCGCTTTACCCCAGGTAGTCACCATGCACGATCGCGCCCGCCTCCAGGCCCTCCAGCACGCACTTCGCGAGCGCATTCTCATCCTCGACGGCGGCATGGGCACGATGATCCAGAGCTACAAGCTGGAGGAAGCGGACTACCGCGGCGAACGTTTCGCTGACTGGCCGAGCGACGTCAAAGGCAACAACGACCTGCTGATCCTCAGCCGTCCGGACGTAATCGGTGCCATCGAGAAGGCCTACCTGGACGCCGGCGCCGACATACTCGAGACCAACACCTTCAACGCCACCCAGGTGTCCCAGGCCGACTACGGCATGGAAGCGCTGGTCTACGAATTGAACGTCGAAGGCGCCCGTCTGGCACGCCGCGTGGCCGATGCGAAGACGCTGGAGACACCCGACAAGCCGCGCTTCGTCGCCGGCGTGCTCGGCCCGACCAGCCGCACCTGCTCGATCTCCCCGGATGTCAACGACCCCGGCTACCGCAACGTCACCTTCGACGAACTGGTGGAGAACTACACCGAAGCCACCCGTGGCCTGATTGAGGGCGGCGCCGACCTGATCCTGATCGAAACCATCTTCGACACCCTGAACGCCAAGGCGGCGATCTTCGCCGTGCAAGGCGTGTTCGAGGAGATCGGCTTTGAGCTGCCGATCATGATCTCCGGCACCATCACCGATGCCTCAGGCCGCACGCTGTCCGGGCAGACCACCGAAGCCTTCTGGAACTCGGTGGCGCACGCCAAGCCGATTTCCGTGGGCCTGAACTGCGCCCTTGGCGCCGCCGACCTGCGCCCGTACCTGGCCGAACTGGCCGCCAAGGCCGGCACCCACGTGTCCGCCCACCCGAACGCCGGCCTGCCGAATGCCTTCGGCGAATACGATGAAACCCCGGCTGAAATGGCCGTGGTGATCGAGGAATTCGCCGCCTCCGGCTTCCTCAACATCATCGGTGGCTGCTGCGGCACCACCCCGGCGCACATCCAGGCGATCGCCGAAGCCGTCGGCAAGTACCCGCCGCGCGTCATCCCGGAGATTCCCAAGGCCTGCCGCCTGTCCGGCCTGGAGCCGTTCACCATCGATCGCAACTCGCTGTTCGTGAACGTCGGCGAGCGCACCAACATCACCGGCTCGGCCAAGTTCGCCCGGCTGATCCGCGAGGAGAACTACACCGAGGCCCTGGAAGTCGCCCTGCAGCAGGTGGAGGCCGGCGCCCAGGTGATCGACATCAACATGGACGAGGGCATGCTCGACTCCAAGGCGGCGATGGTGAAGTTCCTCAACCTCATCGCCGGCGAGCCGGACATCTCCCGCGTGCCGATCATGATCGACTCCTCGAAGTGGGACGTGATCGAAGCCGGCCTCAAGTGCATCCAGGGCAAGGGCATCGTCAACTCGATCTCGATGAAGGAAGGCGTCGAGGCGTTCAAGCACCACGCCCGGCTGTGCAAGCGCTACGGCGCCGCCGTGGTGGTGATGGCCTTCGACGAAGCCGGCCAGGCCGACACCGCGGCGCGCAAGCGCGAGATCTGCCAGCGCAGCTACGACATCCTGGTGGATGAAGTCGGCTTCCCGCCGGAAGACATCATCTTCGACCCGAACATCTTCGCCGTCGCCACCGGCATCGAGGAACACAACAACTACGCGGTGGACTTCATCGAGGCCTGCGCCTACATCCGCGACCACCTGCCGTTCGCCCTGTCGAGTGGCGGCGTCTCCAACGTGTCGTTCTCCTTCCGCGGCAACAACCCGGTGCGCGAGGCGATCCACTCGGTGTTCCTCTACTACGCGATCCAGAACGGCCTGACGATGGGCATCGTCAACGCCGGCCAGTTGGAGATCTACGACGAGATTCCCAAAGAGCTGCGCGACGCCGTGGAAGACGTGGTGCTCAATCGCACGCCTGAAGGCACCGATGCGCTGCTGGCCATCGCCGACAAGTTCAAGGGCGACGGCAGCATCAAGGAAGCGGAAACCGAGGAATGGCGCTCGCTGCCGGTAGGCAAACGCCTGGAACATGCGCTGGTCAAGGGCATCACCGCGTTCATCGTCGAAGACACCGAGGAGTTCCGCCTGCAGTGCGCGCGGCCGATCGAGGTCATCGAAGGGCCGCTGATGAGCGGGATGAACGTGGTCGGCGACTTGTTCGGCTCGGGCAAGATGTTCCTGCCGCAGGTGGTCAAGTCCGCTCGCGTCATGAAGCAGGCCGTGGCGCACCTGATTCCCTTCATCGAGGCGGAAAAAGGCGACAAACCCGAAGCCAAGGGCAAGATCCTGATGGCGACGGTGAAGGGCGACGTGCACGACATCGGCAAGAACATCGTCGGCGTGGTGCTCGGCTGCAACGGCTACGACATCGTCGACATGGGCGTGATGGTGCCGGCCGAGAAGATCCTGCAGACCGCCATCGCCGAGAAGTGCGACATCATCGGCCTGTCCGGGCTGATCACGCCGTCACTGGACGAGATGGTGCATGTCGCCCGCGAGATGCAGCGGCAGAATTTCCACCTGCCGCTGATGATCGGCGGCGCCACCACCTCGAAAGCGCACACCGCGGTGAAGATCGAACCGAAATACCAGAACGACGCCGTGGTCTACGTCACCGACGCCTCCCGCGCGGTCGGTGTGGCGACCCAGCTGCTGTCCAAGGAACTCAAGGCCGGCTTCGTCGAGCGCACTCGCGCCGAGTACGTCGAGGTACGCGAGCGCACCGCCAACCGCAGCGCGCGTACCGAACGCCTGAGCTACGAACAGTCGGTCGCCAACAAGCCGTCGTTCGACTGGGCCGGTTACCAGGCCCCGGTGCCCTCCTTTACCGGCGTCAGGCTGCTCGACAACATTGACCTGGCGACGCTGGCCGAATACATCGACTGGACACCGTTCTTCATCTCCTGGGACCTGGCCGGCAAATACCCGCGCATCCTGACCGACGAGGTGGTCGGCGAGGCCGCCAGCGCGCTGTTCGCCGATGCCCAGGCGATGTTGAAGAAGCTGATCGACGAGAAGCTGATCAAGGCGCGCGCCGTCTTCGGCTTCTGGCCGGCCAACCAGGTGCAGGACGACGACCTGGAAGTCTATGGCGACGACGGCGAGACGCTGGCGACGCTGCATCACCTGCGCCAGCAGACCATCAAGCCGGACGGTAAACCGAACCTGTCGCTGGCCGATTTCGTCGCGCCGAAGGACAGCGGCGTGCGCGACTACATCGGCGGCTTCATCACCACCGCCGGCATCGGCGCCGAGGAAGTCGCCAAGGCGTACCAGAACGCCGGCGACGACTACAACTCGATCATGGTCAAGGCATTGGCCGACCGCCTCGCCGAGGCCTGCGCCGAATGGCTGCACGAACAGGTGCGCAAGGAATACTGGGGCTACCAGCCGGACGAGCACCTGAGCAACGAAGAGTTGATCAAGGAAGCCTACAAGGGCATCCGCCCGGCCCCCGGCTATCCCGCCTGCCCGGACCACACCGAGAAGAAAGCGCTGTTCGCCCTGCTCGATCCCGAGTCCGACTTCGACAAGGCCGGACGCAGCGGCGTGTTCCTCACCGAGCACTATGCGATGTTCCCCGCGGCGGCCGTCAGCGGCTGGTACTTCGCCCACCCGCAGGCGCAGTACTTCGCCGTCGGCAAGGTGGACAAGGACCAGGTCGAACGCTACAGCGTTCGCAAAGGCCAGGAGCTGGCGATCAGCGAACGCTGGCTGGCGCCGAACCTCGGCTACGACAACTGAAGCGGCGCCGATGAATCTGCTGCGTTCCTTTCGCAAGATCCGGGCGCGACTTCTGGGCCAGCAGGCGCTTTCGCGGGCGGATGTCGCCCGCGAGCAGGCCCTCGCCCATCGCCGGAGTCTTGGGGAGACCACCTTCATCGGGATAACCGGCAGCGGCGCTAAAAGCACCACGGCGGCCTTTCTCCACCACCTGCTGTCCGACAGGAAGCGCTGCGCGCTTTCGCTGATCTACAACACCAGCGAGGCCATCGCACGGCGCATCCAGCGACTCGAGGCGCGGGACGAGATCGCCATCTTCGAGATCAGCGGCCACGGGCCGGGCGCCATCGACGCCTCCGCGGCGCAGGTCCAACCGCAGCTGGCCATCGTCACCGTCATATCCAACGACCACTACACCAACTACCGCGGGACCGACGCGACCGCGCAGGAGAAAGGCAAGCTGGTCTCCCGTGTCTTCGAGGCCGGCGGCACCGCATTTCTCAATGCCGACGATCCGCTGGTGGCGAAGATGGCCGAGCTGGCGCCAGGCAGGGCGGTGCGCTTCGGAGAAAGCCCGGAGGCGGATTTCCGCGCGAGCGACGTGCGGGTTTCGGCGGACGGCCGGCTACGGTTCGATTGCACCCACGGCGCGGAAACCGCGGCGTTCGATATCGGCCTGCTGGGCAGGCACTTCATCGTCAGCGCGCTGGCCGGAATCGCCTGCGCCCACCATCAGGGGATGTCGCTGGCCGAAATCGCCGAGCGCGCGCGAAGCTACGTGCAGATGGCAGGACGATGTTCGATCCATCGCGTCGCGAGAGGTCCGACCTACCTGTGCGACACCATCAAGTCGCCGCTCTCCACCCTCGGCCTGGCGTTTTCGCTCATGGACGCATTCCCCGAGGCGCCGCGCAGGACCATCGTGATCGGCAAGATTTCCGATTATCCGGGCTCCACCGGGCGCAGCTACAACCGCGCCTATGCGCTGGCCAGGCCGCACTGCGAGCGGCTGGTTTTCTTCGGAGCCAAGCCCCCCTCGCTGAAAGGGGCGGAAGAAGACGAACGCAACGGCGTCATCCTGTACGCGGCCAACCATGCGGAGCTGCGCGATTTGCTGAGCGACGCGCAGGGCGGCGAAGTGATTCTGCTCAAGGGTTCGGAGAAGGTGGACAAGCTTCTGCTCGCCCTGCCCACAACGGGCGAAAGCGGCATCCCGCCGTACCACGAGGCTCTTCCCGCCTGGGATCAACTGATTCGTGAAGCGGATTACTTCACGGCCAACAGGCGCGTGGATAGAAGGTAATACCCAGACAACTTCCCCGCCGCCCATTCATTCGATCCCGTGTTAGAACAGGGTGGGCTCGCGAGAATAATGGCACTTCAAAATCAACTTGACTGAATTGGCGATGACAATTAGCCATTAATTGCAGTTCGCCACCAGGAGTTGTGCTTTAGTCACTCGATATTTAAATAAGTTCAATATCGAAGCCTTGATTTTGAATAACCGGATATGACCAGACAGTCATTTACCGCTAGTCAGTTTTATTCGCCGCCTGTATTAACCGTCATTAACCTAGAACGTCATTAATTACGACGCCAGCAGCAGTGGGCTACCACAAGGCCTGTTGGCGAGTCCGATTCGCCGGGCTCTGACGGGCATAGCATTTCGCTTTTGTGTCTCTCCATCTCGGAAACGCAGTCTTGTCGGACATCGGCCGATCGACTTCCATTATCGATGAAAGGGGACTTCATGAAAGCCAGATATGCACATATCGATATTGCGCGGGGCATGGGGATATTGCTGGTGGTGTTCGGCCACAACTGGATCGTCTCGGACACCAAGACCGATCTGTTCAATGTCATCTATTCCTTCCACATGCCGTTCTTCTTTTTCCTCTCGGGATTGTTCTTCCGCCACACCGACTCACTGGCGAAACTGTCTTTCAACAAGTTCGACTCGCTACTCAAACCCTATTTCGTAACGCTGATTCTGTTCGGTCTGGCGGTTGCCCTGGCCAAGCCGCTGAACTTCGCCGAATACGCCGCGCGCGTACTGCACAGTACCGGCGGCAGCCTGCGCACGCTGTACGGCGATGAGAACGGGATGACCAGCTACTGGTCGCCGCTCTGGTTCCTCACCCACCTGTTCTTGCTGACGATCGTTGCCTGGCTGGGCATCTCGGCGTTCGAGAAGCTGCAACTGGGTATCCGCCCGCGCCTGGCCTTCATGGCAAGTTTTTTCATGCTCGGCGCCGTGGCGATGAATCAGGACTGGATACGCGGGCTGTCGTTTCCGGGCGATCAGTACGAGTTCAAGGGCATGCCGTTCAGCCTTGACCTGCTGCCGGTCACGCTGGGCTTCTTCCTGCTGGGGTACTGGCTGCGCGAGAAGGTGTTCAACTTCAGCCTTTCGCTCCCGCTGCTGCTGGGAGCGCTGGCGATCTTCGCGATCTGCCATTACGCCTTCAATGCCACCATGGACCTGAACAAGCGGCTGTACGACGACGTGGTGATCACCACGCTGGAAGCCGTTTGCGGCATCTACATCACGCTGGCCGTCGCCCATCTTCTCGGCCAGGGCAAGGCGGTGGTGGCGAGGGTGTTTTCCTACATCGGCGAGGCGAGCCTGCTGATCCTGATCTTCCACGCCTTCATCCAGAACAAGTCCTACTACCTGCTGGAAACCAAGCTGGGAATCAGTGGCATGCCCGCCGGGTTGATCTCCTTCACCCTCGCCTGCGCGCTGCCCATCGCGCTCTACTACATCATCGAACGGGTGCGTTTGTTCGCGCTGTTCTTCCTGCCGATCAAGAACTACTGGCCGTTGCGCAAGCCGCAGCCGCGCATGCCGAACGCGATCAGCTCAGGCGCGAACTCGAGCGACGGACGATCTTGATCGAGTGCTTCAGCGTCGGCTTGCGCGTGACGCTGATGGCCTTGCGAGTGACGGTGTCGAGGGTGATGTTCCAGAAACCGGTGCTGGGCACGGTGATCTTCGCCGGGAAGGTATCGAAGGCGCCGCCGTGGTAGACATGGCGGCCGCCGTTCTTGAACGCACGGAAGTTGGCGTCGTTCATCAGGCGGATGTTGCAGGTCTGCGAGCATTCGATGATGACGAGGTCGTCTTCGTTGAGGTGTTCGCGCTGGTGTATGAATTTCATGGGAGCTCCACGTGCAGGTTTGCAGCGGCGCGAACGATAGCACGCCAGCGTCTCCCGCGGCCCGAGAAGCCGGCGCCCGGCAGTAACTGGCTTCTGCTCGTCGCACGGGGAACGCTGGCATCGATTCGCCATCGGAGAAGATGGACGCCCAGAAACCCTCTTCCTCGAGGACACCCGCATGCCTCTTCCCCAGGTCAGATTTCCCAACGCCAGGAACATCCCCGCCATCGGCCAGGGCACCTGGCGGATGGGCGAGCAATCTTCACGTCGCAACGACGAGGTCCGCGCGCTGCGAATGGGGCTCGACCTCGGCCTGACGCTGATCGACACCGCGGAAATGTATGGAGACGGTCGTTCCGAGGAGGTCGTCGGCGAAGCGATCCGCGGGCGCCGCGACGAGGTGTTCCTGGTCAGCAAGGTACTGCCCAGCCACGCCCGACATGACGCCCTGATCAAGGCCTGCGAGAACAGCTTGCGGCGCTTGGGCACCGAGCACCTGGACCTCTACCTGCTGCACTGGCGCTCGTCAACGCCCCTGGAGGAAACCCTCGGCGCCTTCGAGACGCTCATCGCCCAAGGCAAGATCGGCAGCTACGGCGTTTCGAACTTCGATGTCGACGACCTCCGCGAGCTGGCCGAAACGCCTTTCGGCGCGCATTGCCAGACCAACCAGGTGCTCTACAACCTCGGTTCGCGCGGGATCGACTTCGACCTGCTGCCCTACCAGGCGGAACGGCGCATGCCGGTCATGGCCTACTGCCCGTTGGCTCAGGCGGGCGGGCTGGACGACGCGGTGTGGACTCACCCGCAGGTGCAGGCCGTGGCGGACAAGCACCGCGCCGGCGTCGGGCAGATTTTGCTGGCCTGGGCGATCCGCCCTCAGTGGGACGAGCGCCCGGTTCTGGCCATCCCGAAAGCGGTGCAGACGGAACATGTGCAGGCAAACGCGGCGGCGCTGGAGATCCAACTGGATGCCGAGGACCTTCGCGCACTGGACGCCGCCTTCCCGACGCCACAGCACAAGCGCTCGCTGGATATTGTCTAAGCGAAGGCGCCCGTCGGCGCCTTCGCGGCGACGGCCTTACAGCGGAAGGTCGAAGTCCTTGGCGATCAGGCCGAGCCAGGCGGTGAGCAGTTCGTCGGTCATGCCGCTCTGGTTGTCGAGGTCCAGCGCGAGGCCGACGAACTTGCCATCGACGATCGACTCGGAGTGCTCGAAGTCGTAGCCCTCGGTGGGCCAGGCGCCAACCACCTTTGCACCGCGTTCGACGACGAAGCGATAGAGCACGATCATCGCGTCGAGGAACTCGTCGGCGTAGCTCACCGAATCACCCAGCCCATAGAGCGCCACCGTCTTGCCGGTGAAGTCGACGCCTTCGAGCTGCGGCAGGAATTCCTCCCAGCTCTCGCTATCGCAGTCCGAGGACAGCCCCGGCAACTGGCCGTCGCCCAGAGTCGGGGTGCCGAGGATGAGGTACTGATACTGAGCGAGGTCCTCGGGGGTGGCGCGGTTGACGTTGAGCGGATCGGCCATGGTGTCGTCGTCGAAGCGCTTCTTGATCAGTTTGGCGACCTTGCGGGTCTTGCCGGTATTGCTGCCGAAAAAAAGTCCGATCCTGGCCATCGTTCATCTCTCGCTGAGTGGGGGTCCTTGATCGCCCGGAATGCCGGGCGCTGGTACACGCCAGAGCAGAAACCGGGCCAGCCTATGAGAGTTCTCTAACCACATGATCCACAAGGATTTTTGCTAAAAACCAAAAACCCTTGTCGGAAACCGCACAGCGACAGCCTTTGAATGGGTGGCCGATGTCGGATTTGCGACAGAGCCAACCGTAGCGGCCACCTTCGCCTGTATCCGCGCCAATGGTAGGATTCGCGCCCCATGCGTATCCAAGACATTCACCAGCGCCTCGCCGACCTCGGCGCCAAGCCCGTGCACATCGGCCGGATCAGCCGTGCCTGGCTGAAGGGTCTGCCTCTGGACAGCGGCACCCGCCACCAGCAGGCCCAGGATTTCCTGCCGTTGAGCGTCCGCGAGGGCCTGGCGGCGCTCGCCGGTGAGGTTGCCGGGCTGGCTCGGTTGCGCTCCGAACACCCGGCCGCCGACGGCTCCGCGCGGTTGCTGGTCGCGCTGGCCGACGGGCAGATGGTGGAAAGCGTGTTGCTGCCGCGTGATGGACTCTGTGTGTCGAGCCAGGTCGGCTGCGCGGTGGGCTGCGTGTTCTGCATGACCGGCAAGAGCGGTCTCCTACGCCAGTTGGGCAGCGCCGAAATCGTCGCCCAGGTTGCCCTCGCCCGGCGCTTTCGCCCGGTGAAAAAGGTCGTGTTCATGGGCATGGGCGAGCCGGCGCACAACCTGGACAACGTGCTCGAGGCCATCGACCTGCTCGGCACCGACGGCGGCATCGGCCACAAGAATCTGGTCTTCTCCACGGTCGGCGATCCGCGGGTGTTCGAGCGCCTGCCGCAGCAGCGGGTCAAGCCCGCCCTCGCCCTCTCGCTGCACAGTACCGACGCCGCGTTGCGCCAGCGCCTGCTGCCGCGCGCGCCGCGCATCGATCCCGACGAGCTGGTCGAGCTGGGCGAAACCTACGCCCGCACGGTGGGGTTTCCGATCCAGTACCAGTGGACGCTGCTCGACGGAATCAACGACAGCCAGGAAGAACTCGACGGCATCGTGCGCCTGCTCAGGGGCAAGTACGCGGTGATGAACCTGATTCCCTACAACAGCCTGGAAGACGACGAGTACCAGCGCCCGGCCGGCACGCGCATCGTCGAGATCGTGCGCTACCTGCACAGCCGCGGCGTACTGACCAAGGTGCGCAATTCGGCCGGTCAGGACATCGAGGGTGGCTGCGGCCAGTTGCGCGCCCGCGCGGTGGATGTGGTCAATACGCGTAGGCTGCAACGGCGGCCGGGCTGAGGCCGCCACGACCGTCTATCGCCCGGGCGCAGCCATCGGCTAGCATCGCGTCTTTTCCCCGTCGGAGAGTAGCCATGCCCTCGCCTGTTGGAAAACACCTCGTCCATGCGTTCCTGATCGCTGCGCTCGCCGGCAGCGTCGCCCAGGCCGGACCGCTCCGCGACGCGATAGAAGCCCGCCAGGCCGCTCGGGCAGAGAAGAACGAATCCACCGTGCGTGCGTCATTGCCCGCCGGTAGCCAGGTCCGGCGGGACCTGAGCTACGGTACCGCCGCCCTGCAACGCTTCGACGTCTATCTGCCGCCGCATGCGCAATCGGCCCCGCTGATCCTGATGGTTCACGGTGGCGGCTGGTCGGAGGGCGACAAACGCAACAGCCCGGTGGTCGACAACAAGGCCGCGCATTATCTGGCCAAGGGCTACATCTTCGTTTCCACCAACTACCGGCTGCTCCCGGATGCCGACCCGATCGAGCAGGCCCGCGATGTGGCCCGCGCCCTTGCGGCGGTGCAAAGCCAGGCTGCCAGCTGGGGCGGCGACCCCGCCCGGGTGGTGTTGATGGGGCATTCGGCCGGTGCGCATCTCGTCTCGCTGCTGGCCACCGATGCAACGTTGAGCGCCGGCGTGGTGCCCAGGCCCTGGCTCGGAACCGTCGCGCTGGACAGCGCCGCCTATGACATAGAGACCATCATGCAGACCCGGCATCTGCCGCTCTACGACCGCGCGTTCGGCAAGGACAAGGCGCTGTGGAAGTCGGCGTCACCGTTTTACGCGGTGACGGCGGCCATGCATCCGCTGCTCGCCGTCTGTTCGACCCGACGCGACGACTCCTGCGCCCAGGTGGACATGTTCACCGCCAAGACCGACCGACTCGGGGTGAAAACCAGGGTGATCCGCAAGGACTACTCGCACCGGCAGATCAATGAACTGCTCGGTACCGACGCCGGCTATACCGCCGAGGTCGACGACTTCCTCGCCGGGCTCGGCCTGCACTGAGACGCTTGCGGCGTCGCTAACCGAGCGCCGTGTCGAGGAACATCATCGCCGCGAAACCGCCCATCAGCCCCATGGTCGCGGCGCTCTGATGTCCGTTACGGTGGGTTTCCGGAATGATCTCGTGGCTGACGACGAAGATCATCGCCCCCGCAGCCAGCCCCATGCTGGTGGGATAGGCGATGGCGTAGCCGCTGGAGATGCCGACGCCAAGCAACGAACCCAGCGGCTCCATGAGCCCAGTGGCGACGGCGATCAGCGCCGCGCTCAGCGCCGACAGGCCCGTGGTGCGAAGCGCCATGGCCACCGCCAAGCCCTCTGGAATGTCCTGCAGCGAGATCGCGCTAGCGAGGGGAATGCCGACGGTGAGGTCGCCACCGGCGAAGCCCACGCCGATGGCCATGCCCTCCGGCAGGTTGTGCAGCGTGATGGCGAAGACGAACAGCCAGACCCGATTGATCCGCTGGCTTTCCGGACCGTGGCGCCCACCGATTTCGTGCTCATGCGGGGTGAAACGGTCCAGGCCGACCATCAGCAAGGTGCCTAGGCCGAGGCCGAGCACCACGGTGCAGGCCGCCAGTACGTCGTTGCCGGTGATTTCCCGGGCGGCGTCGAGCCCCGGCAGGATCAGCGAGAACGAGCTGGCGGCGAGCATCATCCCGGCGGCGAAGCCCAACATCACGTCCTGCAGGCGAGAGGAAATGTTGCGCAAGCCGATCGCCAGCAACGCACCAATGGCGGTGGCGGCGAACCCCGCGAACCCGCCATACAGCGCATAACGCAGGCGCTCCGGGTTTTCCTCGAAGGCGCTCAACCCGGCGCTGAGAATCAGCCCGAGCAGCGCCAGCAAGGCGAGCACCAGGCCGACGGTCACCCAGGGATTCGCTTGCGCCTGGGCAACCCAGGCTGCACGGAAATTGGCGTACTGCTCTTGTGTCGTCTGCATCGGCTGGCTTCGCTGGTCGGTCGTCTGACAGCGGACGCAGGAAAGGGCCGCTGGGCTCATAGAGGTTATTGACCAGCGACGGGCGTCAGCGTGCCCTGCCCCAAGGCGATATGAAGGTGATCGGCTCGACGAAGTGACGGGATCGCCGGAGCAGCAAGAAATTGCAAACCGCCAGGCGAATGCGCCATTTCAGAGTTCGGCCTGCAGAAGCTCCTCGACCTTGCGCTCGTCCAGGTAGCCCGCCAGCATCCGTCGCCAACTGCCATCGTGCTTCATGGCTTCAAAGGCCTCGCTCATCCGTGCCTTCAGCGCCTGGGCACCGCGAAACTTCGGGCTGGCGGCGATGTAGCTGTCGGTCGACGAGATCGGCTTACCGATATGCATCGGCTGATGGCTGAGGCCCAGGCGCTTCCACAGGTAAAGCGAGCGCAGGTCGATTTCGTACCAGGCGACCACTCGCCGGCTGGCGAGCATGCGGGCGGCCATCTCCGGATCGGTGACCTCGACCACGCGCTGTGCGCCGGCACTGTGGGCATGCACCTCCTCGGCGCGCGGCGTCCCCCCCATGACGACGACCGGCCCGGCCTGCAACGCCTGCTCCAGGCTGTCGAACGTCTGCTCGACGCTCACCAGCACGTAGGAGGTGGGCACCACGTCGACCAGCCAGATGAAGCTTCCCTCACGCTCGGGCGTGCGCCCCAGGTTCAACACGATGCCTCGCGGGTCTTCGGCGACGTCGTGCTGCACGCGCTTCCAGGGCACGTCGCGAATGCGGCACTCCAGCGTCAGGCGCGCACAGAGTTCGCCCATCACCTCGCCGAACAGCCCGACCTGGTCCGGCCCGCTGTCCGCGAACGGCATCTGCCCGTGACCGATGTAGACGTTCACCGGCTCCCCGCGAGCGGCCGCGCCAGTAGCCAGAATCAACGCGCCACAGAGCGCACGCAAACGTCGCGAGACAGCCCTACTCGACGGCTTCGGCTGCATGCCACCCCCACCTCTATCTGCATGCCTGGAAAAAAGCTGTCGGACAATGAACCACGTCAGCACCAGTGATCGAGTAGACCGTGGCGTCGCGAAAGCCGCAACTAGACTGTACGAAAAAAAGGAACAAGACATGACAGACGAACCGGACGACAAACCCCTGACGTTTCGCGAAATGCTCGGCAGCGTGCTGGCTGCGGCACTCGGCGTGCAGAGCGGGAAAAACCGCGCGCGCGATTTCAGCCGAGGCAAACCGGTGCATTTCATCGCACTGGGCGTGCTCTTCACGCTGCTCTTCGTGGTTCTAGTACTCGGCGTGGTCAAACTGGTACTCAGCATCGCTGGCGTATAGCAGGCATCGCTACTGATGGCTTACCCAGAAGACTGCAGTGCTCACCGCGATAACGATCAGGATGAAGATCGCCCAGGCATCGACGATGCTGTCGCGGCTTTCAGGGTGTTCGGACGGCTCGCTCATTCCGTTCTCCTTATTGTTGTGGACGGCACAGCAGTAGTTAAGTCGATGTGACAGCGCCTCTCAAGGTGATGCAACAGGCAGTGCTTAGCATTAGCCGTTCTTTCGATATGTCTAAACAGCACTTTTGCGCATATCTGCTTGCTGGTATCTTTCCGCGGCTCCGTTCTGGAGAGCGCGACCGTGCGCGCTAGCAGCTGTAGAACAGCCTGAAAACAGGACCCACCTTATATGTACGTATACGACGAGTACGATCAAAAAATCGTCGAGGACCGCGTAAAGCAGTTCCGCGATCAGACCCGCCGCTACCTTGCCGGTGAACTGTCCGGTGAAGAGTTCCGCCCACTGCGCCTGCAGAACGGCCTCTACATTCAGCGTTTCGCGCCCATGCTGCGCGTCGCCGTGCCCTATGGTCTGCTCTCCTCTCGCCAGGTTCGCATGCTGGCGAAGATCGCTCGCGACTACGACAAGGGCTACGCCCACATCAGTACCCGGCAGAACGTGCAGTTCAACTGGCCGGAGCTGGAAGACATCCCGGATATCCTCGCCGAGCTGGCGACCGTGCAGATGCACGCGATTCAGACCAGCGGCAACTGCATCCGCAACACCACCACCGATCAGTTCGCTGGCGTGGCCAAGGACGAACTGGTCGATCCGCGCCCGTGGTGCGAGATCATTCGCCAGTGGTCCACGTTCCACCCCGAGTTCTCGCACCTGCCGCGCAAGTTCAAGATCGCGGTGAACGGCTCCACCAGCGATCGCGCCGCCATCGAAGTGCACGACATCGGCCTGGAAGCGGTGAAGAACGCCGAGGGCGAACTGGGCTTCCGCGTTTCCGTCGGCGGTGGCCTCGGCCGTACCCCGGTGATAGGCAGCTTCATCAACGAGTTCCTGCCGTGGAAGCACCTGCTCAGCTATCTCGACGCCATCCTGCGCGTGTACAACCGCTATGGCCGTCGCGATAACAAGTACAAGGCGCGGATCAAGATTCTGGTCAAGGCACTGACCCCCGAGGTGTTCGCCGAGCGCGTGAACGCTGAATGGGAGCACCTGAAGGACGGCCCGACGACCCTGACCGAGGCCGAGCTGCAACGCGTCGCCAGCTGCTTCGTCGACCCGGCCTATCAGGCACTCAAAGACCAGGATGCGGCGCTCGCGCAACTGGACGCCGAGCATCCCGGCTTCGCCCGCTGGCGCTCGCGTAACGTCTTCCCGCACAAGAAGCCCGGCTACTGCGCGGTGACCCTGTCGCTCAAGCCCACCGGCGTGGCGCCCGGCGACGTGACCGACAAGCAGTTCGATGCCATCGCCGACCTCGCCGATCGGTACAGCTTCGGCGAAGTGCGCAACAGCCATAACCAGAACATCATCCTCGCCGACGTCGAGCAGCGTCAGCTGTTCACCCTGTGGGGCGAACTGCGCGAGCACGGTTTCGCCACCCCGAACGTGGGCCTGCTGACCGATATCATCTGCTGCCCGGGTGGCGATTTCTGCTCGCTGGCCAACGCCAAGTCGATTCCCATCGCCGAAGCCATCCAGCGCCGCTTCGACGACCTCGACTACCTCTTCGACCTGGGTAACATCGACCTGAACATCTCGGGCTGCATGAACGCCTGCGGCCACCACCACGTCGGCCACATCGGCATTCTCGGCGTCGACAAGAAGGGCCAGGAGTTCTACCAGGTGTCCCTCGGCGGCAGCTCGGGTCGCGACGCCAGCCTGGCGCAGATCCTCGGTCCATCCTTCGCACAGGACGACATGGCCGACGTGATCGACAAGCTGATCAACGTGTACGTGGAAAAACGCAGCGAAGACGAGAGCTTCCTCGACACCTTCCGCCGCGTGGGCATCGACCCGTTCAAGGAGCGTGTATATGCAACGAATCATTAAGGACGGCCAGGTCGTCAACGAGACGTGGCACCTGCTCGGCAAAGACGCCACGCTCGACGGCATGCCCAACTGCGACGACCTGATCGTTCCGCTTTCGCTGTGGCGCGAGCACGCCCACGCCCTCAAGGCGCGCGACGGCGGGCTGGGCGTGTGGCTGGAGGCCGGTGAGGAAATCGAGGAAATCGCCGATCAGCTGGAGCACTTCCAGGTGATCGCCTTGAATTTCCCGACGTTCACCGATGGCCGGCACTCCTCTACCGCCTACATGCTGCGCACCCGCTACGGCTACAAGGGCGAAGTGCGCGCCATCGGCGATGTGCTGCGCGACCAGATGTTCGCGCTCAAGCGTTGCGGTTTCGACGCCTTCGCCGTGCGCGAAGACAAGGACCCCTTCGACGCCCTCAAGGGTCTGGATGACTTCTCCGAGGTCTACCAGGCATCCGCCGACCAGCCGCTACCGCTGTTCCGACGCCGCCAGGCATAAATGAAAAAGCCCCGCAGAGCGGGGCTTTTTCTTGTGCGGGCGGAAGGGTCAGGCGTGGTAGTCCAGCGCCACGTGCTTGCTCTCCACCAGCTTGCCCGCCGACAGCGAAAGCATCAGCAGGCTGATCAGCTCATGCATGATCAGGGTGTGGCGGTTGCCGCTGTCGATCATCTGCTTGCGCAGCAGCTCGCGGACTTCCGGCTTCCCGGTAACGTCGATGAGGATATCCAGTTCCTCGCCAATCGCGGCCAGCTCGGTGAAATCGGTGGTGACGTGCACGCCATGCTGGCGCGCCAGGACCATGCCAGGGCTCTGCACATCGATATCGGCGACGCCAAGCATCTTCACGAACGGTGCGGCGAGGAGTTGTTCGAGCAGCGGAGTGCCGGTTTCACCCGCCCCGATCAGCGCAATGCGGAATTCTTTCATGATGCCCCCAGGCAGCTAAGTGAGGGCAGCACTGTGCCAGTTCGGCGGGCCGGCCAAGTTGATGCCGGCCAATGAATCGGCGGCTCAGTCGAGATTGACCAGCAGGCGACCGACCTGCTTGCCCGCGAGAATCGCCGCAATCGCTTCGGGCAATGCGTCGAGGCTGATTTCACGGCTCAACTCGTCCAGGTTGACCAACTTCCATTGCAGAGAGAGTTTGTCCCACATGGATGCCTTGACCACCAGCGGCAGCTCCACCGAATCGACGCCCAGCAGGTTCACGCCGCGCAGGATGAACGGCATGACATTGGCCTTGAACGCCACGCCCGCCGTCAGCCCGCAACAGGCGACACTGCCGCCGTAGCGCAGCGACTTGACCACGTTGAACAGGATGTCGCCGCCGACGGTATCCACCGCTCCCGCCCACTGCTCCTTGAGCATAGGTTTTTCCAGGCCCTCCTGGAGCGCCTCGCGGGTGACGATCTGCGTGGCACCCAGGCTGCGCAGGTAATCCGCCTGCTCCGCTTTGCCCGTGGCCGCCGCCACCGTGTAGCCGAGGCTGGAGAGCAGCGTCACGGCGACGCTGCCGACGCCGCCGCTGGCGCCGGTAACCAGAACCGGCCCGGCCTGGGGATCGAGCCCGGCGCTCTCGAGCTTGTCCACGCAGAGCGCAGCCGTCAGCCCGGCCGTGCCCAGCACCATCGCCTCGCGCAGGCTCAGCCCCTGTGGACGCTTGATCAGCCAGGGCGCCGGCACGCGGATGTATTGACCGAAGCCACCGGCGGTGTTCATGCCAAGGTCATAGCCGGTGACGATCACCTCATCGCCCACGGCGAACTCACCCACGGCGGACTCGACGACCGTGCCTGCCGCGTCGATCCCCGGCGTGTGGGGAAACTGCCTGGTCACACCGCGATTGCCGCTGGCGGACAACGCGTCCTTGAAGTTGAGCGACGAATAGCGAACGCGGACCAGCACATCGCCGGCGGGCAGGTCGGCGACATCGCGCTCCACCACCCGCTGCACGAATGCCCCGTCCTGGCCCTCGCTGGCCTGTAACGCCTTGAATGTGCTCATCTCGTCCTCCTACCAGAATCGTTGTTGGTTGAGCCGGCTCCACCAGTTCAGCAGCACGTGATCGACGGCGACGCTGGCGGCCATGCCAAAGCGCTCCTGAAGGCTCTTCTTCTCCGCGTAGTGCAGATGAAACAGGTCGGCGTCCTTGGCACGCTCGGCCAGGTACTCGTCGCTGGTCTTCAACTCGTCGACCAGTTGCTTGCCCAGCGCGGCCATGCCGAGCCAGACCTCTCCCGTGGCGATTTCATCGATCGCCAGCTGAGGCCGGTAGCGCGCGACGAAGTTCTTGAACAGTTCGTGGGTGGTCTCAAGGTCCTCCTGGAATTTCTCCCGGCCCTTCTCGGTGTTCTCGCCGAACACCGTCAGGGTGCGCTTGAACTCACCTGCGGTAAGCACTTCGAAATCGACATCATGTTTCTTCAGCAGCCGATGGACGTTCGGCAACTGCGCAACCACGCCGATCGAACCGAGGATGGCGAAGGGCGCGGAGATAATCTTCTCGCCGATGCAGGCCATCATGTAGCCGCCGCTGGCCGCGACCTTGTCGACGCAGACGGTCAATGGAACCCCGGCCTGACGGATTCGCGCCAGTTGCGAAGACGCCAGCCCGTAACTGTGCACCATGCCGCCGCCGCTCTCCAGGCGCAGCACCACCTCATCCTTGGGCGTGGCCAGCGTAAGCAGCGCCGTCACCTCATGGCGCAGGTTCTCCACTGCGGAGGCCTTGATGTCGCCATCGAAATCCAGCACATAGACGCGCGGCTTCGGTTCTGCAGCCTTCTTCGCCAGTTTTTCCACCTTGGCTTCCGCCTTGCGCTGGCTCTTCAGCCGGTCCTTGTCGATCACCGACTGCTCCAGCCGGTCGCGCAGGCCTTTGTAGAAATCATTCAGCTTGTGCACGTTGAGCTGACCGCTGCTGCGGTTGCGTCCCCTGCCGCGCAGCGCGGCGACGGTGAGCAGCACCACCAGGATCGCCAGCACTACGGTCAGCGTCTTGGCCAGAAAGCTTGCGTAATCCGCCAGAAACTCCACATCGACTCCTTCATCGCTACGCGCCGGCCACTGCCGACGACCCGTTCTTTCCCAAGCATACCGGCCGCGGCCCGTGGGTAGCCACCGGCAAGCCAACTCAACTGCTCGTCGCCGGCATTCAAACAAGCGTATGTTTTTTCGTTGACAGTGCGCCGCCGATCCCCCTACTCTCGCGAAACTTCAGCGTACCGGGATGAAAGCGGACGTGGGCAGCATCTATCTGATTCGACATGGCCAGGCTTCGTTCGGTGCCGACGACTACGACGTGCTGTCCGCCACCGGCGTACGCCAGGCCGAAGTGCTGGGCGACCACCTGGCACGTGTCGGCATCACCTTCGATCGCTGCCTGAGCGGCGACCTGCGCCGCCAGCAGCATACCGGTGTGACCGCGGTCGGGCGCATGCGCGATGCCGGGCTGACGATTCCCGAACTGGAAACCGACGCGGCCTTCAATGAGTTCAAGGCCGACGAGGTGATCCGCGCACACCTGCCGGACATCCTCGCTGAAGAGCCCGACGCGCTGCACATCATGCGCAACGCCGCCGAGCACCGCGCCGAATTCCAGCGCCTGTTCTCGCTGATCATCGGCCGCTGGATTTCCGGCGAGCACGAGCGCGAAGGCCTGCAGAGCTGGCAGTCCTTCCTCGACCAGGCGCGCAGCGGGCTCGAGCGGCTGCTGAGCAGCGCCGGGCCGAGAGACCGCATCGCCGTGTTCACCTCCGGCGGCACCATCAGCGCCCTCCTGCAACTGATCATCGGGGTTCCGGCCGTCAAGGCATTCGAACTCAACTGGCAGATCGTCAACACCTCGCTCAGCCACCTGCGGTTCCGGGGCAACGAAGTGTCACTGGCTTCCTTCAACAGTCATGCGCATCTGGAACTGTTGAAGGCGCCGGAGCTCATCACCTACCGCTGAGCGCCGGCCAATCGGCCCTGCGTGGCCGTCATCATCCATAACAAAGGAACGAAACCATGAGCAATTCCGCAGACATCATCCAAACCATGAAATCCAAGTTCAACGCTGGCGCGGCTGCCGGTTTGGATCTGGTCTTCCAGTTCAACATCGAAGATGGCGAAAACCACTATCTGGTCGTTAAGGATGGCACCTGCGATGTGCAGAAGGGCGACGCCGACGCCCCGAACGTCACCCTGATCATGGATACCGAAACACTGCAAGGCATCACCAGCGGCGAAACCGACGGCATGCAGGCTTTCATGGGCGGCAAACTGCGCGCCGAAGGCGACATGATGCTGGCCATGAAGCTGAGCGAACTGTTCCCAGTCTGATCGACCCAGGCAGCGAAAAAAACCGGAGTCATTCACTCCGGTTTTTTATTGCCCGGACGGCGATCAGGCAACCTGATCAGCCGGCAACACGCTGGTCTATAACGGCCCGCATGCCTTGTGAAGGCTTCGGCAAGCGCATTAGATTGTCCAATAATCAAAGGCGCCGATCATAAGTAGAAGGGATAAACATGACGCTGACTGATCAATCCACCGGCATCCGCGATGGCGAGGAACTCGACGCCGCCGCCATCGACGCCTACCTCAAGACGCAAATCCCCGGGCTGGATGGAACGCCTCGCATCAGCCAGTTCCCCGGCGGCGCCTCCAACCTCACCTATCTGCTGGAGTACCCCGGCCAGGAGTTCGTCCTGCGCCGGCCGCCGTTCGGGCACAAGGCGAAGTCCGCGCACGACATGGGACGCGAATTCCGCATCCTCAATCAGCTGCGGGACGATTTCCCCTACTGCCCGAAAGCCTACGTGCACTGCGTCGACGAGTCGGTCATCGGCGCCGAGTTCTATGTGATGGAGCGGGTAAAGGGAATCATCCTGCGCGCCGACCTGCCAACCGAGCTGAACCTCGACGGAGCCCGCACCCGTGCGCTATGCAAGAGCTTCATCGACAAGCTGGTCGACCTGCACAACGTCGACTATCAGGCCTGTGGCCTCGGCGATCTCGGCAAACCGGAAGGCTACGTGCAACGCCAGATCGGCGGTTGGAGCGATCGCTACGAGAAGGCGCTGACACCCGACGCGCCGAGTTGGGAGCCGGTGAAGGCCTGGCTAAAGGACAAGATGCCGGCCGATCATCCCAAGCCCGGCATCGTCCACAACGACTACCGCTTCGACAACGTCATCCTCGACCCGAACGATCCGATGCGCATCATTGGCGTACTCGACTGGGAGCTAACCACCATCGGCGATCCGCTGATGGACTTGGGCAACACCCTCGCCTACTGGATAGAGGCCGGCGACCCGGCGCCGGTCCAGTTGATGCGCCGCCAGCCGAGCAATGCCCCTGGCATGCTGACGCGCCAGGAGTTCGTCGACTATTACGCCGAACGTGCAGGCATCGAGATACCCAGCTTCGATTTCTACTATACCTACGGCCTGTTCCGCCTGGCCGGCATCGTCCAGCAGATCTACTACCGCTTCTATCACGGGCAGACGCAGGACAAGCGCTTCGCCCAGTTCGTCCAGATGAACAAACTGCTCGAGCACATGAGCCTGCAAGTCATCGGCAAGTCTCGGCTCTAACGACCAATAACAAGGGGAACCCCATGTCCAAGACGCACCTGTTCGACCTCGACGGCAAGATCGCCTTCGTCTCCGGCGCCAGCCGCGGTATCGGCGAAGCGATCGCCAAACTGCTCGCCCAGCAAGGCGCCCATGTCATTGTGTCGAGCCGCAAGATCGACGGCTGCCAGGCCGTGGCCGACGCCATCACCGCCGAAGGAGGCAAAGCCACCGCCATCGCCTGCCACATCGGCGAAATGGAGCAGATCCAGAGCGTGTTCGCGCAGATTCGCGAACAGTTCGGGCGCCTGGACATCCTGGTCAACAACGCCGCCACCAACCCGCAGTTCTGCAACGTACTGGACACCGACCTTTCGGCATTTCAGAAGACCGTCGACGTGAACATCCGCGGCTACTACTTCATGTCCATCGAAGGCGGCAAGCTGATGAAGGAAAACGGCGGTGGCAGCATCATCAACGTCGCTTCGATCAACGGCGTTTCGCCGGGCGAGTTCCAGGGCATCTACTCGGTGACCAAGGCGGCGGTGATCAGCATGACCAAGGTTTTCGCCAAGGAATGCGCGCAGTTCGGTATCCGCTGCAACGCCCTGCTGCCGGGCCTTACCGATACCAAGTTCGCCTCCGCGCTGACCAAGAACGACAGCATCCTGAAGATGGCGCTGCAACGCATCCCGCTCAAGCGCGTCGCCGACCCGAGCGAAATGGCCGGCACCGTGCTCTACCTCGCCAGCGACGCGTCCAGCTACACCACCGGCGTGGCGCTGAACGTCGACGGTGGCTTCCTCTCCTGATCCTGCCGTAACCCGGATGTCGAATCCGCCCAGTCCGCATCGCGCGCCGGGCGGATTGCATTCTGGCTCAGGAAGGGCCAGCCCCGCCGGCCGACGCAGGTAGCCGGATACTCACGCGCAACCCGCCCAGCGGGCTATCGAGCAGATCGATATGGCCCCGCCACGCCTCCACGATATCGCGGACGATGCTCAGGCCAAGGCCATGGCCGCTGACCTGCTCGTCGAGTCGAACCCCTCGCCCCAACGCGTCGTCACGTCGGCTCGTCTCGATTCCGGGGCCGTCGTCATCGATCAGCAGGACGATCCCGCCGCGCGCTTCGAGCACCTGCAGGCGCACCTTCGAATCGGCCCATTTGCAGGCGTTGTCCAGCAGATTGCCCAGCAACTCCAGCACGTCCTCGCGATCACGCTGAATGCTCAGCTGGGGCTCGGCCTCCCAGCTCAGCTCGCAAGCCTGACCGTGAATCATCTGCAGAGTCGCGAAAAGCGCGGGCAGCTCCTGGGCGCAGACGAATTGCGCGCCCGGCAGGACCTCGCCGGCCAGCCGCGCGCGGCCCAGCTCACGAGACAGGCGCTGCTCGATCTGCTCCAGCTGCTCGCGCAAGGTCTGACGCAGCGCCGGATGGGCATCGAACTCGCTTCGCGCAAGCAAACTGACCAGTACCGCCAGCGGCGTTTTCAGCGCGTGACCGAGGTTGCCGAGGGCATTGCGCGAGCGATGCAGGGTCTGTTCGGTGTGCTCGAGCAAGTGGTTGATCTGCCTGACCAGAGGCTCCAGCTCGTCGGGGACGTCGGAATCGAGGGTGCCGCGGCGGCCATCCTGAAGCTGCGCGATCTGTACTCGGGCGCGCTCGAGCGGCCGCAGCGCGCGTCGAACGGTAAGCCGTTGCAGCAGCAGGATCAGCAACAAGGCGCCCGCGCCGAGTGCCAGCCCGACGATACGGACGCGTCGGAAACTGTCGAGAATCGGCGTGTAGTCTTGTGCCACCGTTATCGACAGCGAGCGCCCGAGCCGCCGGTAGTCGGCGCGATAGACCAGCAACTGCTGCGCCTGCGGACCGTTCGCCAGCGCCTCCATCAGGCCCGGTTTTTCCGGCAACGGGAGCGTGCTGTCCCACAGCGATCGCGAGCGCCAGGTCTTGCCGTCCACATTGATATGGAAATAGTGACCCGAAAGCGGCTGCTGAAAGGCCGGGCCTACCCGCGACTCGTCCAGTTGCGGGCCATTCTGGCCGCGTACCAGCGCCGCGAGCAGCGCCTCGCTGTCGTCCCGCAGGTTGTCTTCCAGGTAACGACGCAGGCCCGACTCGAAAAGCCAGAGGCTCGTCTGTGCAAGAAGCAGCCCCACCACCAGCAGCGCACCGCCGAGCCCGAGTCCAAGACGCCGCTGAATCGACCTCAAGCCTTGATACCGGCGAAGCGATAGCCCTGTCCGCGACGGGTCTCGATCACCTCGCGGCCAAGCTTGCCGCGCAGGCGGTTCACGTGGACCTCGAGCACATTCGAGTCGCGCTCGGTCTCGCCGTCATAGAGGTGCTCGGCCAGGCGGGTTTTCGAAAGAATTTTCCCAGGATGCAGCATGAAGTATCGCAACAGGCGGAATTCGCCCGCGGTCAGCTCGGTGACGCGATTCTCCAGGCTCACCGTCTGCTCGGATTCGTTCAGCTGCAGCCCCGATGCCTCCAGGTGCGGCTGATTGGCCAGCCCATGAGAACGCCGCAACAGCGCCTGGATACGCAGTTGCAGTTCCTCGGGGTGGAAGGGTTTGGTGACATAGTCGTCGGCGCCTGCCTTGAGCCCATCGATGCGTTCGGCCCAGGAACCACGCGCGGTGAGGATCAGCACGGGTACGCTCAGTCCCCCTGCGCGCCACTCGGCGAGCAGTTCGCGGCCGGGCTTACCGGGCAACCCCAGGTCGAGGATGATCAGGTCATAGGGCTCGCTCGCCCCTTGATAGAGCGCGTCGCGACCGTCCGCCAGCCAATCCACGGCGTAGCCCTTGGCGCTGAGATCGGCAATCAGTTCATCGGCCAGCGGTACGCTGTCCTCCACTAGCAACAGGCGCATCAGTCGTCTTCCTCGTCCTTCAGAATCCTGCCCGTCGACGCATCGAGCTCGATCTCGCGCACCACGCCTTCGCTGGTGAGCAGCTCGATCTCATAGACGAGCACGTCGTCCTCTTCCTCAAGCTCAGCCTCCAGCAAACGCGCCCCGGGATGGCGTCCCAGGGCGTTTTGCAGCAGCGTTTCCAGCGGCTGAATGATGCCTTTCTCACGCAAGCGCAGAGCCTCGTCCTGGTCCAGGTCACGTGCGGAAGCAGGCACGACCAGGGCCAGAATAAAAGAGGCGAACAGCACCGAGCCGAAAGGGGTAAATCGCTTCATCAATCGTCCTGGTGGTCCTTCAGCACTTGGCCATTGGTGGCGTCAAGCTCGAGGTCCCACTGGATACCCTGCTTGTCGCGCAGCTCTACCTTGTACAGATAGCGCCCATATTCTTCTTCCAATTCGGTTTCCTCGATCACCGAACCTGGGTGTTTGGCCAACGCGGCCTGGTTCAGCTTCTCGAAATTCTGGACCGTGCCGGCGTCACGCAGTTTCAGCGCTTCATCCGGGCCGAGGTCCTTGGCCTGCGCCAGGCTGGTAAGGGAGGCGAAGGCGGCAGCGGCAAAAAGGGCAGTGATCTTGGCATTCATCTTTTGGATTCCTGTGTTTTGTTTGGACAAGCACAGACTATCCAACGCCGCTTAACTCAAACTGAACCGTAGTTACGAAGCATCCGACGAGGAGATGCCCATCATTCGGCCCATGAAGGCTTCTTGGGTGAGCCGTACGAATCCTTATAATCGTGCGCTAGAACCGGAGCCCAGCATGACCGCCATCCATATCAAATTCCCTGCGCTTTCCCTCCGCGCCGGAGCGCGAGCCCTGACACGCATACGCGAGCGGGGTTTGCACGCCGAGGACGTCGGCATCTTACCCGGAGCGGCCGGCGGCCCCAAGGCACTGGGTATCCAGGGATTGGACCTCGCACTGTTCGGGGAGTGGCTACCTGGCGCGCCGCGGGAACGGTCGCTGATTGGCGCATCGATCGGTTCCTGGCGCTTCGCCAGTGCCTGCCTGTCCGACCCGGTCGACGGAATTCGTCGACTGGGCGAGCTTTACACATCGCAGCGCTTCGCCAAGGGCGTGAGCATGGCCGAAGTCAGCCGCGCCTGTATCCGCATGCTGGATGAACTGCTCGCCGGCCAGGATGCAGACATCCTGAATTCACCGCTGAATCGGCTGAACATCGTGGTGGTGAAAAGCAACGGGCTGCTGTCCGCCGATCACCGAGGGCGCCTCGGCCTTGGTCTCTCGACGGTGGCCGGCAGCAATCTGCTGGGCCGCCCTCGCCTCGCCCGCCATTTCGAGCGCGTCATTCTGCACGACAGTCGCCTGCCACCTCCGCTAGCCGCGCTCAGCGACTTTCCCTCACGCTACCTGCCGCTGGACACCGGCAACCTGCGCCAGGCACTACTGGCATCGGGCTCGATTCCCATGGTCATGGAAGGAGTGAAAGATATTCCCGGCCTGGGCCCCGGGACCTATCGAGACGGTGGCCTGCTCGACTACCACCTCGACCTTCCCTATACGGGAGAAGGTGTAGTGCTTTACCCGCACTTCACCGATAAGGTCATTCCTGGCTGGTTTGATAAGGCGCTTCCCTGGCGAAAGGGCTGCAGCGAACGCCTTCAAAACGTCTTGCTGGTTTCCCCTTCGAAGGATTATCTAGGTCGTCTTCCCCACGGCAAGCTGCCGGACCGCAAGGACTTCACCCGCTTCCTGGGCGACGACCTGGGTAGAGAGCGCTACTGGCGAAAGGCTATGGAAGAAAGTGGCAGGCTAGGCGACGAATTCATGGAACTGACGCAAAACGGACGACTTCACGAGCAGCTCCACCCGCTGTGATGGGTTATGTGAACGCAGATCCAGCCGCATGATCGGCAGGAAGTTGGCCGGGAAGTAGAGGAGCAGCGCCGCCAGGACTAGTGCCAGGCTGCGCGACACGACGGCGTGGCGGTGGGTGTAGAGCTCGTATCCGCAACGCGGGCAGATCGCCTTCTGCCCCAGCGCCAGGTCGGGCTTGAGCATCAGCAGATCGCACTCGTGGCAGGCGATCAGTTCGTCGAGCGGGCGCTCGGCAAGAGACCGGGAATCGGCCGTATCAGGCATTGGCAAGGCTCGGCAGTCCAGCATCCAGTTTCGG
>NZ_JASCPA010000043.1:0-45138 GCF_029959715.1 Pseudomonas sp. PS02288
GCATCCACTGGCTTTTAATAATAAAACCCGGGGGGGCGGGGGGGGGCCGGGGGCCCGACGAAAAGTTAAGCACAGCGACCGGCAAATGCCGGCCCGCCGCAGGTCAGCGGATTTTCATCGCGACCAGTTTGCCGCTGTTGCCGAAGGCATACAGCGTGTCGCCGACGACCAGCGGGCGGACGCGCAAGCCGTCGCTGTCGATGCGCTCGCGAGCGACGAAGCGCCCATCGACCTGGCTGAGCAGGTGCAGGTAGCCCTCGATGTCGCCGACCGCGACATAGCTGGAGAACACCGCCGGCGCCGACAGCTCGCGACGGGCCAGGGAGTCGTTGCTCCACAGCGCCGAGGTCGAGCGCTCGTCGATGCCTTCGACGGTGCCGCTGGCCTGGCTCACGTAGACGCTGCCGAAACCTTCGGCGACGCCGACGTAGCTGGACGCATCGCGCTGCCAGAGCACCCGGCCGGTCTGCAGGTCGAGACCGGCCAGGCGACCCTGGTAGGTGACGACGTACAGCGTGTTGCCCGAGAGCAGCAGGCCGCCGTCGATGTCGACCACGCGATCCAGCTCGGAACGGCCCTGCGGCACGGCTATGCGCTGTTCCCAGACCGGCAGGCCGCGCTGGGTGTCGACGGCGATGACCTTGCCGGTGGACAGCCCGGCGATGGCCAGGTTGTTGGTCACGACCGGCGCGCCGGTGCCACGCAGGGTCAGCACGGCCGGAGAGTTTTCGTAGATCCAGCGCTGCGTACCGGTGCTGGCCTCGAGGCCGATCAGGCGGTCGTCCTGGGTCTGAACCACGACGATGTCACCATTGGTGGCGGGCGCCGAAAGCACCTCGCTGGTGACTCGCGCACGCCACTTCTCTTCGCCACTGGCGGCGTCGAGGGCGATCACTTCACCTTTCAGGGTGCCGAGCAGGACCATTCCCGAGCCGACGCCGACGCCGCCGGATACCGGCGCTTCGAGGTCCTTCTTCCAGAGCACCTTGCCGGTTTCGCGGTCCAGCGCCATGACATCGCCGTCCGCGCCGGCAGCGAAGATGCTGTCGCCGTCAACGGCCGGAGTCAGCAGGTTGTAGAGGTCGCCCTGACCGTCGCCGACGGAGCGGCTCCACTGTTCGTCGAGCTTCACCTCCGCGTCGAACTTGACCAGTTCGGCGGGCGGCAATTCCTTCTTGCTGTTGCTGCTGCAACCCACGGCCAGCACGGCCAGGGTCAGCACTGCGGCATATTTCCAGTGCTTCACGTCACGCATCCCCTTTCGCCAGGTCGTCGAGTTTCATTTGCAGGGTACCCACGGCAGCCTCATCGGAGAGCGCCGCTTTGGCCTTCTCGTAAGCGCCGTGCGCGTCGTCGGTACGGCCCAGCTTCGCCAGCAGATCACCCTTGATTTCTTCGCGGCTGGCGACGAACGCCTTGTCGGCGTCGCCATCGAGCAGCTTGAGTGCCTCTTCGGCCTTGTCCTGGGCCGCGAGCACGCGCGCCAGACGCTGACGCGCCAGCTCGCCGAGCACCGCGTCGGCTGGCTTGTCGACGATCGGCTGCAGCTCGGCGACGGCGTCGTCCAGCTTGCCCGACTCGACCGCCACCTTGGCTACGAAGAAGCTGCCGTACTGCGCGTAATGCGTGCCGGGGAAATCCTTCTTCAGCACACCGGCCAAGTCCGCGACGCGCGCCGCATCCGGCTGGCCGGTGCTCATCAGCACGCTCTCCAGCAGTTGCTGATACACGACCGAAGCGCCCTGCTCCTTGTTGGTTTCGTGCTTCCTCCAGGCCTGCCAGCCAAACACCAGCACCAGCGCTAGCAGGATGCCGGTCAACAGCGGCTTGCCGTTGCGCTGCCACCAGTCGCGCATAAGCGCCAGGTTTTCGTCTTCGGTACGCGAGGTCACGCCATTACTCCTTGATCACGCCTGTTAGAGGCAGCTTGCCAGGTGCTCGGCGAGAGCATCCCAGGCGATGGTCCGTTGTTCACCGTTGCCCTGCTCCTTGAGCGAATCGCGCAGCGGTTTGACGCCGACCACCTGCTGCGCCAGCTCATCCTCACCGAGGATCAGGGCATACAGCGCGGCACTCTTGTCGGCTTTCTTCAGTTGACTCTTGAAACTTCCGGCACCGGCGTTGACCTGCAGGCGCAGGTCCGGCAACTGGTCACGCAGACGCTCGGACAGCGCCAGCGCGGCCACCTCGGCCGCCTCGCCGAAGGCACACAGATAGACGTCGACCTGGCGCGCCAGGGATTCAGGCACCTTGCCGAGGGTTTCCAGCAGCAGCACCAGGCGCTCGATGCCCATGGCGAAACCCACGCCCGGCGTCGGCTTGCCGCCCATCTGCTCGACCAGCCCATCATAGCGGCCGCCGGCACACACCGTGCCCTGGGAACCGAGCTGGTCGGTGACCCACTCGAACACCGTCTTGCTGTAGTAGTCGAGGCCACGCACCAGCTTGGGATTGATCACGTAGGGAATGCCGGCGGCATCCAGACGGGTCTTCAGGCCGTCGAAGTGCGTCTGCGACTCGTCGTCCAGGTAATCCGCCAGTTTCGGCGCGTCGACCAGCAGCGCCTGGGTATTGGCGTCCTTGCTGTCGAGAATCCGCAGCGGGTTGCTCGCCAAACGACGGCGGCTGTCCTCGTCGAGCTGGCCTTCACGCGCGGACAGGTAGTCGACCAGCGCCTCGCGGTAACGCATGCGCGCCTCGGGCGTGCCCAGGCTGTTGAGTTCGAGGGTCACCGCGTCGCGGATGCCGAGCAGTTTCCACAGGCGCCAGGTCAGCACGATCAACTCGGCGTCGACGTCAGGCCCTTCGAGGTTGAACACTTCCAGGCCGATCTGGTGGAACTGCCGGTAGCGACCCTTCTGCGGGCGCTCGTGGCGGAACATCGGGCCGGCGTACCAGAGCTTCTGCGGCTGTCCGCCGCCGGTCAGGCCATGCTCCAGCACGGCGCGCACGCAGGCGGCGGTGCCTTCGGGACGCAGCGTCAGCGAATCGCCGTTGCGGTCCTCGAAGGTGTACATCTCCTTCTCGACGATGTCGGTGACTTCGCCGATGGAGCGCTTGAACAATTCGGTGAACTCGACGATGGGCATGCGAATCTGCCGATAGCCGTAGCCGTCGAGCAGGCGGGCCACGCTGTCCTCGAAATAGCGCCAGAGCGGGGTCTGCTCGGGGAGGATGTCATTCATGCCACGAATGGCCTGGAGC
This sequence comes from Pseudomonas sp. PS02288, assembly GCF_029959715.1. NCBI lineage: Bacteria > Pseudomonadati > Pseudomonadota > Gammaproteobacteria > Pseudomonadales > Pseudomonadaceae > Pseudomonas > Pseudomonas sp. PS02288. The sequence continues at coordinate 3,205 of NZ_JASCPA010000043.1, forward strand.
GTCTTACTCACAAAGAATCCTTAAAAAAGTCAGCCGCGGGCGATCAGCGCCGCGTCGGCTTCGGCCTTTTCGGCCGCTTTCTGGCGGATCAGCCGTTCCAGCTCATCCACCAGATTTTCGTTGGTCAGTTTCTGCGCCGGCTTGCCGTCGATGTAGATCAGGTTGTTCGGCGTGCCGCCGGTGAGGCCGATATGCGCCTCCTTGGCCTCGCCGGGCCCGTTGACCACGCAACCGATCACGGCCACGTCCATCGGCACGAGCAGGTCTTCCACACGAGTTTCCAGCTCGTTCATGGTCTTCACCACATCGAAGTTCTGCCGCGAGCAACTCGGGCAGGCGATGAAGTTGATGCCACGCGAACGCAGGCGCAGGGACTTGAGGATATCGAAGCCGACCTTGATCTCCTCGACCGGGTCGGCGGCCAGCGAGATGCGGATGGTATCGCCAATCCCGTCGGCAAGCAGCATGCCCAGGCCGACGGCGGATTTCACCGTACCCGAACGCAGGCCGCCGGCCTCGGTGATGCCCAGGTGCAAGGGCTGCTCGATCTGTTTGGCGAGCAGCCGATAGGCCTCGACCGCCATGAAAACGTCGGAGGCCTTAACGCTGACCTTGAAGTCCGGGAAGTTCAGCCGATCCAGGTGCTCGACATGGCGCAACGCCGACTCCACCAGCGCTTGCGGGGTCGGCTCGCCGTACTTCTTCTGCAGGTCCTTTTCCAGCGAACCGGCGTTGACCCCGATGCGGATCGGGATGCCCTTGTCGCGCGCCGCCTCGACCACCGCGCGCACGCGGTCTTCGCGGCCGATGTTGCCGGGGTTGATGCGCAGGCAGTCCACACCCAGTTCGGCGACGCGCAGGGCGATCTGGTAATCGAAGTGGATATCCGCCACCAGCGGCAGGTTGACCTGCTGCTTGATCCTGCCGAAGGCTTCGGCGGCGTCCATGTCCGGCACCGAAACACGCACGATGTCGGCGCCGGCCTGCTCGAGACGGCTGATCTGCGCGACCGTGGCCGCGACATCGCAAGTGTCGGTATTGGTCATGCTCTGCACGGAGATCGGCGCATCGCCGCCCACCGGCACGGAGCCGACCCAAATCTTGCGGGACAGCCGGCGTTTGATCGGGGATTCGCTGTGCATGGGGTCTTATTGTCCCAACTTCAGGCGGGCGGTTTCACCGCGGGTAAAGGACGTCATGTCCACGGGCTGGCCGTTGTAGCTGACCTGAGCGCCGCGGGCGTAACCGAGACGAAGCTCGAGCGGTGCCTTGCCGGTCACCTGCAGGCTGTCACCCTTGCGCTTGAGCATGCTGACCAGCACCTTGCCGGAGGCATCGGTGACCTGGGTCCAGCAGTCCGCCACGAACTGGATCGCGACCACACCCTCACCCGCCGCCGGAGCGACAGGCACCTCGGAGGCTGCGGCTTGCGCCGGAGCCTGGGGCGCGGTCGGAGTGGCTGGCAGCGGCAGCGGAGCAGAGGCAGGCGCACTGGCCGACGTAGCGGGTTGGCCAACGCCGGCCGCAGCATTCGGCGCCGTAGCCGCCGCTTCGTCGTTGCCACTGGCGACCTCAGGCGAAACCGGCAGGCTCAGCTCGTCGGGCTCGCGCGCCTCGACGACGGCCTGGTCCTCGGGCTCGTCCAGCGGATGGATCTGGGTGGTGCCGTCGGCACTCTCGACTTCCACGTGTTCGATCGGCGTACCGGCCTGCTCGCGCGCGACCTGGTCGCTCTGCCCCTGCCACCAGAAAAATCCGGCCAGGCCGAGGGCCACCAGCAAGGCGAAGCTGACGAAGCGCAGGATGTTCTGCGACAGCCGCATCGGCTCTTCGATGCGTCCGAGCGCATGCACGCTGCTGCCGCTGGCGTCGGTACCCGTGTAATGATCGAACGCGCTGACCATCTGCGCCTGGTCCATGCCCAGCAGCTTGGCGTAGGCGCGGATGTAGCCGCGGGCAAAGGTGTGCCCGGGCAGCTTGTCGAACGAACCGGCTTCGATCTGGCCCAGCGAGGTGGGCGTCAGGTTCAACTGGCTGGCCGCCTCTTCCAGCGTCCAGCCCTTTTCTTCGCGCGCCGCACGCAATGTCTCGCCCGGGTTGGTACGAGTCGCCGCGACAGCTTCGGTTTGCGACGTTTTCATCACTGCTCCGATAGATATTGCTTGTATTCCGGCGAGCCGGGATACAGCCGTTTCAGTTGCAGGCCATAGCTGGCCGCGGTGTCCCGATCCTCGAAGACCCGCGCCAGGCGAATGCCGAGCAGCAGGGTACGGGCGTTTTGCGGGGCCAGGCTACTAAAACGCTGGTAGTAGGCACGTGCGGGAACGTATTCCTTGTCCTCGTAGGACATCTGCGCCAGCTCGAACAGCGCCCTCGGCTGCTGGTTGTTCAGCCGCAGGGCACGCTCGAAATGCTGCTTGGCGAGGTCACGCTGGTTCATCGCCAGGGCGGTCATGCCGAGGTTCTCGAACACCCGCGAGCGCTCGGAATACAAGGTATCGGTGGAGGCCTGCTCGAAACGCTGGTAGGCCTGCTTGTAATCCTTCTGTTCGAAAAGAAAGCCGCCGTAGTTGTTGAGGATGCGCGGGTCGTTACCGCGCTCGGCCAACGCCTTGCGGTAGTGCTCGTCGGCGAGCTTGGGCTCCATCTGCGCCTGGAACACGAGCGCCAGCGCCGTATGCGCATCGGCGTTGCTCGGGTCGATCTCCAGCGCGCTTTTCAATGGCGACTTGGCGCGCTCGGTGTCGCCCTGCTGCAGATAGCCGATACCCAGCTGGATGTAGGCATCACGGGCCTGATCCCGGCCCTTGGAGGTTTTCATCGGATCGACATGGCCGGTGGACACGCACCCTGTCAACCAGCCGATAACGCATATGAGCAGCGCAACGCGCAGTGTCATGGTGTCTCCCTTCAAGTCCGATTCGCGGCGCTGCGCGGCCTCTCTGTCTCGGCACTCAGCTCGCGCACGGCGATGTAGCGTTCGCTACGGCGGGTCCGATCGAGCACCTGGCCCACCAACTGGCCGCAGGCCGCGTCGATGTCCTCGCCGCGCGTGGTGCGCACGGTAACATTGTGGCCGGCCTTGTGGAGAAGATCCTGAAACCGCCGTATCGCATTGTTGCTCGGCCGCTCGTAGCCGGAATGGGGAAACGGGTTAAAGGGAATCAGGTTGACCTTGCACGGCACGTCGGCGAGCAGAGCGATCATCTCGGCGGCGTGCTCAGGCTGATCGTTGACGTCCTTGAGCAGCGTGTACTCGATGGTCAGGAAGCGCTTCTCGCCGAGCCCGCCGATGTAGCGTTTGCAGGCGTCCAGTACCACCGCCAGCGGGTACTTGCGGTTGATCGGCACCAGCTTGTTGCGCAACGCGTCGTTGGGCGCGTGCAGCGACAGCGCCAGCGACACGTCGATCACCTGGCCGAGCTTGTCGATCATCGGCGCCACGCCGGAGGTGGACAGCGTCACCTTGCGCTTGGAGATGCCGTAACCGAGGTCGTCCATCATGATGGTCATGGCGGCGACCACGTTGTCGAAGTTCAGCAACGGCTCGCCCATGCCCATCATCACCACGTTGGTGATGGCGCGATCGATCTTCGCCGGCACGGTGCCGAACGACTTGTTGGCGATCCAGACCTGGCCGATGACTTCGGCCGCGGTCAGATCGCTGTTGAATCCTTGTTTGCCGGTGGAGCAGAAACTGCAGTCCAGCGCGCAGCCGGCCTGCGACGACACGCACAGGGTGCCGCGCCCGCCCTGCGGGATGTACACGGTCTCGACGCAGCTGCCGGATGCCACGCGCACCACCCATTTGCGGGTGCCGTCGGTGGAGATGTCCTGGCTGACGATTTCCGGACCGCGAACCTCGGCGCAACCCTTGAGCTTGTCGCGCAGGGCCTTGCCAAGGTTGCTCATGGCGTCGAAATCATCGACGCCAAAGTGGTGAATCCATTTCATCACCTGGCCGGCACGAAAACGCTTTTCCCCGATCCGTTCGAAGAACTGCTCCATTTCCGGCTGGGTCAGACCCAGCAGGTTGGTCTTGCCGGTGGCTTCGGTCATGGTTTCACCCTCGCGCCCTTCGCCTCAGCGAATGCGAGCGCAGACCTCGGTGGAGGCGAAGAAGTAAGCGATTTCGCGAGCGGCCGAGGCTTCGGAGTCGGAACCGTGAACGGCGTTCTCGTCGATCGACACGGCGAAATCGGCGCGGATAGTGCCGGCGTCGGCTTTCTTCGGATCGGTGGCGCCCATCAGCTCGCGGTTTTTCAGGATGGCGCCTTCGCCCTCCAGAACCTGCAGAACCACCGGACCGGAGGTCATGAAGGCAACCAGGTCCTTGAAGAAGCCGCGCTCGCTGTGCTCGGCGTAGAAACCGCCCGCTTCACGCTCGGAAAGCTGGACCATCTTCGAGGCAACGACGCGCAGGCCAGCCTTCTCGAAGCGGGTGACGATTTCGCCGATTACGTTCTTGGCGACGGCATCGGGTTTGATGATGGAAAAAGTACGTTCGACAGCCATGAAAAACTCCATGAAACAAGGATTAAGCAAAAATTAAACCCGCGAATTATACGCGGGTTCCGGTTAAATGCGTAGAAGCTGCTGTGCGCGCACGTCGGAGCCGAAGGCGGCGCTCCACAGCGCTGCCGGCGCTCACTCGGCCTCTTCGATCCAGGCCGCCTGGATCGCCTCGAGAACCTTCTCGCCGCCCCGCTGCGGGTCGTCGTCGAACTCCGGCAGCGCCACTACCCAACTGCGCAGATTGACGAAATTGACGAAGCGCGGATCGACGTCTGCCCTGCTCTCGGCCAACTGGATGGCGATTTCCTGAACATCGACCCATTTGAGACCCATGGCGCCCTCAGTGTCTTTCCGAAACCTGGTTGATGGTGTAGCGCGGGATCTCGACCGTCAGGTCCTTCTCGCCGACCACGGCCTGGCACGAGAGGCGCGATTCCGGCTCCAGCCCCCAGGCCTTGTCGAGCATGTCGTCCTCCAGCTCGTCGGAGGCCTCCAGCGAAGCGAAACCTTCCCGGACGACCACGTGGCAGGTGGTGCAGGCGCAGGACATCTCGCAGGCGTGCTCGATCTCGATACCGTTACGCATCGCCGCGGCAATGATGGTTTCGCCAGGCTGAGCCTCGATCACCGCGCCCTCGGGGCATTGTTCGGCGTGCGGCAGAAAAACGATTTGCGGCATCTTATTCCTCGATTTCGTTCAGTCGACGCCCAGCCAGCGCCGCCTTGACCGTGGAGTCGAGGCGACGAGCGGCGAAGGCGTCGGTAATGTTGCTCAGGCGCTTGGTCTGCTGCTCGATGGCCAGGCCGTCGGTGCCGTCGAGCAGACGGCGCAACTCGTCCATCTGCGCCTCGATGGCCAGGCGCTCCTCGTCATCGAGCAGGCGCTCCCCGTCGGCATCGAGTGCGCCCTGCACGGCTTCCAGCAAGCGCTGCGCATCCACCTGGTGTTCGCGCAGCGCACGGGCAGCCTTGTCGTCGCCGGCGTTGCGGAAGGAATCCTGCAGCATCCGCGCGATCTCGCCATCGGTGAGACCGTAGGACGGCTTGACCTGGATGCTCGACTCGACCCCACTGGACAGCTCGCGCGCCGAGACGCCGAGCAGCCCGTCCGCGTCCACCTGGAAGGTCACGCGAATCTTCGCCGCGCCGGCGACCATCGGCGGAATCCCGCGCAGCTCGAAGCGCGCCAGGGAGCGGCAATCCTTGATCAGCTCGCGCTCGCCCTGCAGCACGTGGACCATCATCGCCGACTGGCCGTCCTTGTAGGTGGTGAAGTCCTGCGCACGCGCCACCGGAATCGTCGTGTTGCGCGGGATGACCTTCTCCATCAGGCCGCCCATGGTTTCCAGGCCTAGCGACAGCGGAATCACGTCGAGCAGCAACAGCTCCTCACCGTCGTGCTTGTTGCCCGCCAGGGTGTCGGCCTGAATCGCCGCACCGATGGCGACCACCTGGTCCGGGTCGATATCGGTCAGCGGTTCGCGACCGAACAGTTCGCCGACCACTTCACGCACGCGCGGTACGCGGGTCGAACCGCCGACCATCACCACCGCCCCGACCTCCTCGCGCTCGATGCCGGCGTCGCGCAGCGCGCGGCGGCAGGCCTTGAGGCTGCGCGCCAGCAGCGGCTCGATCAATTGCTCGAACTGCGCACGCGTCAGCGTGCCCTTCCAGTCGCCCTGGACTACCTCGACCGATTGCGCCGAGCTCAGCGCCTCCTTGGCGGCGCAGGCGTTCTGCAGCAGGCTGCGCTGGGTTGACGGATCGAGATCGGCGGAAAGCCCGGCGTTTTCGATGATCCAGCTGGCGATGGCGTGATCGAAATCGTCGCCGCCCAGGGCGCTGTCGCCGCCGGTGGCCAGCACCTCGAAGACCCCGCGCGACAGGCGCAGGATGGAAATGTCGAAGGTGCCGCCGCCCAGGTCGTAGATCGCCACCAGCCCCTCGGCCTGCTGGTCCAGCCCGTAGGCGACCGCGGCGGCGGTGGGCTCGTTGAGCAGGCGCAGCACGTTGAGGCCGGCGAGCCGCGCGGCATCCTTGGTGGCCTGGCGCTGGGCGTCGTCGAAGTAGGCCGGCACCGTGATCACCGCGCCGACCAGCTCGCCACCGAGGGTCCGCTCGGCACGCTTGCGCAGCACGCCGAGGATGTCGGCGGACACTTCCACAGGGCTCTTCGGCCCCTGCACGGTGTCAAGGAAGGGCATGTGCGACTCGCCCTCGACGAAGCGGTAGGGCAACTGGTCGCCCAGTTGCTTGACGTCGGCGATGCCGCGCCCCATCAGCCGCTTGATCGAAAGAATGCTGTTCAGCGGATCGCTGGAAGCAGCATTGCGTGCGGCCTCGCCCACTTCCACGCGATCGGCGTGATAGCGCACGGCGGACGGCAGGATGACGCGGCCCTGCTCATCGGGGAGCGGTTCGGAGAGGCCGCTGCGCACGGCGGCGACCAGGGAATTGGTGGTACCCAGGTCAATGCCCACCGCCAGGCGACGCTGGTGCGGCTGAGGGGTTTGCCCGGGTTCAGCGATCTGCAGTAAAGCCATGGTTGCCTGCGTTTCGGACGCATCGCGCCGGCGATGCGTGGGTTAATCGTCGAGGCGCTCTTCGAGCTGGCGCACTTCCTGGGAAAGCTTGTCGAGAAACTGCATGCGCCGCACCAGCCGCTCGGACTCCTCGCGCTGCGCGGGGTCCTCCCAGCTGGCGGCGAAGCTCTCCTCGAGCGCTTCCTGGGCCGCTTTCAGGCGCCGCTTGAAGACCGCGACGCCGGCCAGATCGGCCTCGTCCTGCAGCTCCTCGAGCTCCTCCCGCCACTGCATCTGCTGCAGCAGGAACTGCGGGTCCTGCACGGTGACTTCCAGGGGCAGTTCGTGGCCACGAATCGCCAGAAGGTAGCGGGCGCGCTGGGGCGCATTCCTCAGCGTCCGGTAGGCCTCATTGAGCCCCGCCGCGCGCTCGAGCGCAATGCGCTGCTCGCTGGCGGGCGCATCGGCGAAACGATCCGGATGAGTGGCACGAGCCAATTCCCGATAACGCACCGCCAGTTGCTCGAGGTCGATGCGAAAACTGGGCTGCAGGTCGAACAGCGCGAAATGACAGGGAGTGCCCACGATAGCCTCAGGTATTGAAGCTCTCGCCGCAGCCGCATTCGCCGCGCACGTTGGGGTTGTTGAACTTGAAGCCCTCGTTGAGCCCTTCGCGGACGAAGTCCAGCTCGGTGCCATCGAGGTAGACCAGGCTCTTCGGATCGACGATCACGCGTACGCCGTTGGTCTCGAAGACCTGATCGTCGCCGCTGAACTCGTCGACGAACTCCAGCACGTAGGCCAGCCCCGAGCATCCGGTGGTACGAACGCCCAGACGGATGCCCTCGCCCTTGCCACGCCCTTCGAGGGAGCGACGAACGTGGCGAACCGCCGCTTCAGTCATGCTGATGGCCATTGGCGCCTCCTCAGATCAGGCCTTTCTTGTGCTTGTAGTCACGCACAGCCGCCTTGATGGCGTCCTCCGCCAGAACCGAGCAGTGGATCTTCACCGGCGGCAGCGCCAACTCTTCGGCGATGGTGGTGTTCTTGATCAGTTCGGCTTCGTCCAGCGTCTTACCCTTCATCCACTCGGTGGCGAGGGAACTGGAGGCGATCGCCGAACCGCAACCGTAGGTCTTGAACTTGGCGTCTTCGATCACGCCCTGCTCGTTCACCTTGATCTGCAGACGCATGACGTCGCCGCAGGCCGGCGCACCGACCATGCCCGTACCTACATCCGGATCCTCGGCGTTGAGCTTGCCGACGTTGCGCGGATTCTCGTAATGGTCGATGACCTTTTCACTGTAAGCCATGATGCAATTCCTCTGTAATCACGCGGGCGGCTTGTGGGTGACGTCTTAATGCGCCTGCCATTCGACCTGGGAAAGGTCGACACCCTCTTTGTACATATCCCAAAGCGGCGACAATTCGCGCAGCTTGGTTACTGCTTCGCAGACTTTCTGCGCCGCGTAGTCGATGTCTTCCTCGGTGGTGAAACGACCGAAGGTGAAGCGGATCGAGCTGTGCGCCAGCTCATCGTTGCGACCCAGGGCGCGCAGTACATAGGACGGCTCCAGCGACGCCGAGGTACAGGCCGAACCCGAAGACACCGCGAGGTCCTTGAGCGCCATGATCAGCGATTCTCCCTCGACGTAATTGAAGCTGAGGTTCAGGTTGTGCGGTACGCGGGACGTCAGACTACCGTTGACGTAGAGCTCTTCGAGCGACTCGACCTGACGGTAGAAACGGGCACTCAAGGCGCGAACGTGCTCGGCGTCCTTGACCATGTCCTGCTTGGCGATGCGGAATGCCTCGCCCATGCCGACGATCTGGTGGGTCGCCAGGGTGCCGGAACGCATGCCACGCTCGTGGCCACCACCGTGGGTCTGCGCCTCCAGGCGAACACGCGGCTTGCGACGCACGTAGAGCGCGCCAATGCCTTTGGGGCCGTAGGTCTTGTGCGCCGAGAACGACATCAGGTCGACCTTCAGCTTCTCAAGGTCGATCTCAACCTTGCCGGTGGACTGCGCCGCGTCGACATGGAAGAGGATGCCGCGCGAACGGGTCAACTCGCCGATGGCCGCGATGTCGTTGACCGTGCCGATCTCGTTGTTCACGTGCATGACCGACACCAGAATGGTGTCCTCGCGCAGCACGGCTTCGACCATCTCGGCGGTGATCAGGCCATCTTCGCGCGGATCGAGGTAGGTGACCTCGAAGCCTTCGCGCTCGAGCTGGCGAGCGGTGTCCAGGATCGCCTTGTGCTCGATCTTGGTGGTGACGATGTGCTTGCCCTTGCTCGCGTAAAAATGCGCGACGCCCTTGAGGGCGAGGTTGTCCGATTCGGTGGCACCGGAGGTCCAGACGATTTCGCGCGGGTCGGCATTGACCAGATCGGCCACCTGGCGGCGTGCGGTTTCGACGGCTTCCTCAGCGCGCCAGCCGAACACGTGGGAACGCGACGCGGGGTTGCCGAAATTGCCATCCATGGTCAGGCACTCGACCATCTTCTGCGCAACTCGCGGATCGACTGGGGTGGTGGCGGAATAGTCCAGATAAATCGGCAATCTCATCGGTGATCTCCTAATCAGGTATCGAGGCCTCGCGGCCGGCGCCTGTTATGCCCGTCTATTCGACGGCGGACGCTTGAATCTTGTCCAGGCTCATCGGCCTGCCCGTGGAAATGCGGCGCTGATCCTGCCGCAGGGCAACTTCCTGCACTTCGCGACGGGTGACCAGATCGGCCAGGCTGATGCCACTGAGGAACTCGTGGATCTGGTCGCTGAGGTCGCACCACAGGTGGTGGGTCAAGCAGGTATCGCCGGAATGGCAATCGCCGAGCCCCTGGCAGCGGGTGGCATCGACCGATTCGTTGACGGCGTCGATCACCTGGGCGACCTGGATGCCGCACATGTCCCGGGACAGTTGATAGCCGCCGCCCGGCCCACGCACGCTGGACACCAGCCCGCCACGACGAAGCTTGGCGAAGAGCTGCTCCAGATAGGACAGGGAAATGCCCTGGCGCTCGGAAATGTCGGCCAGGGAAACAGGCCCGTTTTGCGCATGCAGGGCCAGATCGAGCATGGCGGTGACGGCGTAACGGCCTTTAGTGGTCAATCGCATGAGTGGTACCACAGAATTCGCTGGTTTGAGCCGATTATCCAATTTCCGAGTATTTAAGTCAACTATAAGACCTATCAACTCAGTCGGATTAGTCCAGCGAAGCGGCGCAGAATCATAGCAGAAGGCAATCCCCTACCGCCAAGCTCGCCTATCCCAGCGCAATCAGGAGTTACCCCGCTTGTGTGGCTCACCGCGGACGGCTTTCTGGGTTTCCGTGAGAATGCCGCGCAAGATGTTCATTTCCAGCTTGCTCACCGCCGCACGCCCGTATAGCCGGCGAAGGCGCGGCATCAGGTGGCGGGGCTTCTCGGGGTCGAGGAAACGGATGTCCAGCATGACCCGCTCCAGATGGCGGTAGAACGACTCCATCTCCTCGGCCGTGCACACCTCCGCATCGCCATCGGCGAGCGCCTCGGTCTTTTCCATCTTGGTCGGCTTGTTCTGCTGCGCCAGCCAGGCCATGCGGACCTCGTAGGTCAGCACCTGCACCGCGGCGGCGAGATTCAACGAGCCAAACTCAGGGTCCGAAGGAATATGCACATGGTAGTGGCAGCGCTGCAGCTCCTCATTAGTCAGCCCGGCATACTCCCGCCCGAACACCAGCGCCACCTTGCCGCCCTTGGTGGCCTGCTCCAGAGAAGTGACCGCAGACTCACGCGGATCCAGCAGCGGCCAGGGGATGCGTCGATCGCGAGCGCTCGTGCCAAGCACCAGGCTGCAACCGACCAGCGCCTCCTCCAGCGTCGCCACGACACGCGCCGCAGCGAGCACATCGGTGGCGCCGGATGCACGGGCATCCGCCTTTGGACTCGGAAACTCCAGCGGATCGACCAGTACCAGATCGGCGAATCCCATGTTCTTCATGGCCCGCGCCGCGCCGCCGATATTGCCCGGATGACTGGTATTGACCAGGACCACGCGAATGTTCTGCAGCAAGGTCGGCTCCCGCAAGCGTTCTAAAAGGGGGATAAATCTTACAGAAGCCCCTTCCGCCACGCTACGCGAAGGCTCCGTTCGGACTGCATCAATCGCGCTTTTCTGCTAGTATGGCCGGCTTTATTCGACGACCCAGGTGAAACTCCATGCAGCCCATGCTGAACATCGCCCTGCGCGCAGCCCGCAGCGCCGGTGAACTGATCTTCCGCTCCATCGAACGCCTGGACGTCATCTCGATCAACGAGAAAGACGCCAACGATTACGTCAGCGAAGTCGATCACGCCGCCGAACAGACCATCGTCACCGCGCTGCGCAAGGCCTACCCGACCCATTCCATCCTTGGCGAGGAAAGCGGCTTCAGCGAAGGCAGCGGCGAAGGCAAGGACTACCTGTGGATCATCGATCCGCTGGATGGCACCACCAACTTCCTGCGTGGCGTGCCGCACTTCGCCGTCAGCATCGCCTGCAAGTACCGTGGCCGCCTGGAACACGCCGTGATCCTAGACCCAGTACGCCAAGAAGAATTCACCGCCAGCCGCGGCCGTGGCGCCGCCCTGAACGGCCGCCGCATGCGCGTCAGCCCGCGCAAGGGCCTGGAAGGCGCCCTTCTCGGCACCGGTTTCCCGTTCCGCGAAGGTCAGATGGACAACCTGGAAAACTACCTCGGCATGTTCCGCGCCCTGACCGGCCAGACCGCCGGCATCCGTCGCGCCGGCGCCGCCAGCCTGGACCTCGCCTACGTGGCCGCGGGACGTTTCGATGCGTTCTGGGAATTCGGCCTGTCGGAATGGGACATGGCCGCCGGAGCACTGCTGGTTCAGGAAGCCGGCGGCCTCGTCAGCGACTTCACCGGCAGCCATGAATTCCTCGAAAAGGGCAATATCGTCGCGGGCAACACCAAGTGCTTCAAGGCCGTGCTGACCGCGATCCAGCCGCACCTCCCAGCCTCGCTGAAACGCTGACTTCGGCAATTTCCAGGCATTAAAAAAGCGCCCTGCGGGGCGCTTTTTCGTTGTCGCTGATTTACTGGGCAGTGTTCTGACCGATCACCAGCTGGCCATTGCTGACCGGAATCTGCGGACCTGGATCACGATCCATACGCACCTGACCGATCTTGCCGTCGAGGTCGTACTTGACGTCGTAACCCACGATTTTCTCGCTGGTCTCGTTGACCGTATTGCAACGGGTCTGCGTGGTCGTATAGGTATCACCGGCCTGCATGCGACCCTGAACCTGGTTGCCGGCGTAACCTCCACCTACGGCACCGGCCACGGTAGCCAGCTTCTTGCCGTTACCGCCGCCGACCTGGTTGCCCAGCAAACCGCCAGCGATGGCGCCGATCGCCGTACCGGCGATCTTGTACTGGTCCTGCACGGGCTTTTGCCGGGTGACCGTGACATCCTTGCAGACCTCGCGAGGTGTCTTGATGGTTTCCTTTACCGGCTGAACCGCTACGACCTTCGCGTAGTCCGGACCGTTGCCGACTACGCTGTAAGCCACCGCGCCCCCGGCCGTAACGACTACGGCACCGAGCACCGCACCGACGAGCATCGACTTGTTCACACGCACCTCCTGACTACCATCCACTGCGAGCGATTACGCTCCATTCCCTGCCTTGGACAGAAGTCAAAAGGGTTAGTTCGACAAGCTCATCTGCGCGGATCACGGGCGCTCGTCGACTTCCTTCGCTGCCGGAGGGATCAGGTCTTCGGAGCTCAGGCCCAGCCAGACAAGCACCGTGGCACCGATGTAGACCGACGAGTAGGTACCGACGACCACACCGATCAACAGCGTGATTGCGAAGTTCGCCAGGCTGTCGCCGCCGAAGAACAGCAACGCGAAGAGTGCCAGCGCTGTGGACAACGACGTGGCGATGGTCCGCAGCAGGGTTTGCGTGACCGAAATGTCGATGTTCTCGATCAGCGTCGCCCGGCGCAGCAGACGGAAGTTCTCCCGCACACGGTCATAGATGATGATGGTGTCGTTCAGCGAGTAGCCGATCATCGCCAGCACGGCGGCGAGCACGGTCAGGTCGAACGGCACCTGGAAGAACGCCAGCAGCCCGAGGGTGACGATCACGTCGTGCGCCAGGGACGCCACGGCGCCGACGCCGAACTTCCACTGGAAGCGGAACGCCAGGTAGATGAGGATGCCGCCCAGCGCCAGGAGCATGGCGAGGCCGCCCTGATCGCGCAGCTCTTCACCGACCTGCGGGCCGACGAACTCGACGCGCTTGACCTCGAACTGGGCGTCCGCATCGATCTTGCGCAATGCCTCGGCAACCTTGTTGCCCAGTTGCGGATCTTCGCCGGCCAGACGAACCAGCACGTCGGTGCTCGCGCCGAAGCTCTGCACGATCGACTCCGGATAACCGGCCTGCCCCAGCTCGGACTTGATCAGCTCGAGATTCGCGGGTTTCTCGTAGGCCAGCTCGATCAGCGTGCCGCCGGTGAAATCCAGACCGAAGTTCAGGCCCTTGGCGACGAGGCTGCCAAGGCCGATGAAGCTGATGACCAGGGTGATGGCGAACGCGATGTTGCGTATCGCCATGAAACGGATGGTGGACTTGATCATGACGGCACCTTAGATCCACAGCTTCTTGAAGTTACGGCCACCGAAGATCAGGTTGACCAAACCGCGGGTGAACATGATGGCGGTGAACATCGAGGTGATGATCCCCAGCGACATGGTCACGGCGAAGCCCTTAACCGGACCGGTACCCAGGGCGAACAGGATCGCGCCGACCAGCAGCGTGGTCAGGTTACTGTCGATGATCGCGCTGTAGGCGCGATCGAAGCCTTCGTGGATCGCACGCTGTACCGAAAGACCTTTGGCCAGTTCCTCGCGAATCCGCGAGAAGATCAGCACGTTGGCATCCACCGCCATACCCAGCGTCAGCACGATACCGGCGATGCCCGGCAGGGTCAGGGTGGCGCCGATCATCGACATCAGGCCAACCAGCAACACCAGGTTGAAGGCCAGCGCGACGGTCGCCAGAACACCGAAGAAGCGGTAGATGGCGATGATGAAGATCGACACGAAGACCATCGCCCACTCGGTGGATTCGATGCCCTTGACGATGTTTTCGGCTCCCAGGCTCGGGCCGATGGTGCGTTCTTCGGCGAAGTACATCGGTGCGGCCAGACCGCCGGCTCGCAGCAGCAGCGCCAGTTCGGAGGACTCCCCCTGGCCGTTCAGGCCGGTGATGCGGAATTGCCCGCCCAGCGGCGACTGGATGGTCGCCAGGCTGATGATCTGTTTCTCTTCCTTGAAGCTCTGCGTGGCGACTTCTTTCTCGACGCCATCGACCACCTGCTTGCTGTAGGTGGTGACCGGACGCTGTTCGATGAAGATCACCGCCATGCTGCGCCCGACGTTGTTGCGGGTCGCGCGGTTCATCAGCTCGCCGCCGTGGCCGTCTAGGCGGATATTCACCTGCGGGCGACCGTTCTCGTCGAAGCTGGCGCTGGCGTCGGTGACCTGGTCGCCGGTGATGATCAGGCTGCGCTCCAGCTGGACCGGCGGACGGCCCGGCTCGCGGAAGCCAAAGGACTCGGTGGTGGCGCGGGAGGCATCGGCCTCGGCCGCCAGGCGGAACTCCAGGCTCGCGGTCTTGCCGAGAATCCGCTTCGCTTCGGCAGTGTCCTGAACGCCCGGCAGCTCGACGACGATGCGGTTGGCGCCCTGGCGCTGCACCAGCGGCTCGGCGACGCCTAGCTCGTTCACCCGGTTACGCACGGTGGTGAGGTTCTGCTTGATCGAGTATTCGCGAATCTCCGCCAGCTTGGCCTGGGTCAGGCGCAAGCTAAGCACCTGCTGACCATTGCGCTCGGCAGTGGCGATCTCGAAGTCGTTGAAGTTTTTGCGAATCAGGTCCTGCGCCTTCTGCGCCGCCTCCGCATCGCTGAAGCCCAGCTGGAAGGCGCTGTCCTGCGCCGGAAGGCTGCGGTAGCGCACCCGCTCCTTGCGCAGCAGGCTCTTGACTTCACCCTCGTAGACCTTGATGCGCGCATCGACGGCTTTGCCCATGTCCACTTCGAGGAGGAAGTGCACACCGCCCGACAGGTCGAGCCCCAGCTTCATAGGCGTCGCATGCAGGCTGCGCAACCAATCCGGCGTGGTCGGCGCCAGGTTCAGGGCAACCACGTAGTCGTCTCCCAAGGCCTTGCGCACGACGTCCTTGGCCGGCAACTGATCAGCGAGCTTGGTCAGACGCAGCAGGCCGCCATGCTGGGCGACTTCGGCCGCCTTGACGGCGATACCCGCGTCACTCAGCGCCTGGCTGGCACGATCGACAGTCGCCTGGTCGATCTTAAGCGCGGTGCTGCTGCCGGTGAGCTGGATCGCCGGATCGTCCGGATAGAGATTGGGCGCGGAATAAAGCAGGCCGATCGCCAGCACCGCCAGGATCAGCAGGTATTTCCACAGAGGGTATTTGTTCAGCATGACGCCGCCCGCTTATGACGCGGGGCGCCCTAAAGCGCCCCGTGTAAGAAAGGAAAAGGTAGGACTCAGATGGCTTTCAGCGTGCCCTTGGGCAAGGTTGCAGCGATAGCGGCCTTCTGGAATTTCATCTCGACGGTGTCGGAGACTTCGACGACGACGAAATCGTCGGCGACCTTGACCACCTTGCCGGCGATCCCGCCGGAAGTGACCACTTCGTCACCCTTCTGCAGGTTGCCGAGGAGGTTCTTGTGCTCCTTCGTGCGCTTGGCCTGCGGACGCCAGATCATCAGGTAGAAGATGACCAGGAAGCCAACCAGAAAGACCCATTCGAAGCCAGTGCCGGCAGGTCCGGCGGCCGGAGCGGCAGCGTCGGCGTAAGCGGCGGGAATCAGAAAGCTCATGTAGCACCCCTGTTGCAAGTTCTTGAAATAAGGAAGGAATTTCAATCCAAAGGCGGCGTTGGCAGGCCGCGTCGGGCGTAGAAGGCGTCGACGAAGGCGGCCAATGTACCCTGTTGAATTGCCCCGCGCAAACCAGCCATCAGGCGCTGGTAATGCCGCAGGTTATGGATTGTATTCAACATGCTCCCGAGCATTTCGCCGCATTTATCCAGATGGTGCAGATAGGCGCGGGAGAAATGTTTGCAGGTGTAACAATCGCAGTCGGCCTCCAGGGGCGACTGGTCGTGGCGATGTCCGGCGTTGCGGATCTTCACCACCCCTTCGGCGGTGAACAGATGACCGTTGCGGGCGTTGCGCGTAGGCATCACGCAGTCGAACATATCGACGCCGCGGCGCACGCCTTCGACCAGGTCTTCCGGCTTGCCCACGCCCATCAGGTAGCGCGGTTTGTCCGCCGGCATCTGAGCCGACAGGAAATCCAGCACACGGATCATCTCTTCCTTCGGCTCGCCCACCGACAGCCCGCCGATGGCCAGGCCGTCGAAGCCGATCTCGCACAGGCGCTCCAGCGAACGCATGCGCAGGTTTTCGTGCATGCCACCCTGGACGATGCCGAACAGCGCCGAAGGGTTGTCCGCGTGGGCGATCTTCGAGCGCTCGGCCCAGCGCAGCGACAGCTCCATGGAGCGGCGCGCGACGTCTTCGTCAGCCGGGTAAGGCGTGCACTCATCGAAGATCATCACGATGTCCGAGCCCAGCTCGCGCTGCACGCGCATCGATTCTTCCGGCCCCATGAACACCTTGGCGCCATCCACCGGAGAAGCGAAGTAGACGCCCTCCTCCTTGATCTTGCGCATCGCGCCCAGGCTGAACACCTGGAAACCGCCGGAGTCGGTGAGGATCGGCCCCTTCCACTGCATGAAGTCGTGCAGGTCACCATGCTCGCGGATCACCTCGGTGCCCGGACGCAACCACAAGTGGAAGGTATTGCCGAGAATAATCTGCGCGCCGATCGCCTCGATGTCGCGCGGCAGCATGCCCTTCACCGTGCCGTAGGTCCCCACCGGCATGAAGGCCGGGGTCTCCACCACACCACGCGGGAAGGTCAGGCGTCCGCGTCGGGCCCTGCCCTCGGTGGCGAGCAGTTCGAAGGTCATGTGGCTCATGCGAAGTCCTCGGGGCCGCGCGCGGCGGGATTGCGGGTGATGTACATGGCGTCGCCGTAACTGAAGAAGCGGTAGCCGTTTTCCACCGCGGCCGCGTAGGCGGCCATCGTCTCGGGATAACCGGCGAACGCGGACACCAGCATCAACAGCGTGGATTCGGGCAGATGGAAGTTGGTCACCAGGGCATCGACCACATGAAAGGGTCGCCCCGGGTAGAGGAAGATGTCGGTGTCGCCACTGAACGCCTTGAGCTGACCGTCGCGCGCGGCGCTTTCCAGCGAGCGCACGCTGGTGGTGCCGACCGCTATCACCCGCCCGCCCCGCGCGCGGCACGCGGCGACGGCGTCGACGACACCCTGGCTGACTTCCAGCCACTCGCGGTGCATGGGGTGATCCTCGATACGCTCGACGCGCACGGGCTGGAAGGTGCCAGCGCCGACGTGGAGCGTGACGAACGCGGTGTCCACGCCTTTAGCGCGGATCGACTCAAGCAGTGCCTCATCGAAATGCAGGCCGGCGGTAGGCGCGGCCACCGCGCCGGAGCGCTGCGCGTAGACGGTCTGGTAGCGCTCGCGATCGGCAGCGTCATCGGCGCGCACTATATAAGGAGGCAATGGCATGTGCCCGACACGATCAAGCAACGCCAGCGCGGGCTCTTCGAAACGCAACTCGAACAGCGCATCGTGGCGCGCCAGCATCTCGGCGCGGCCACCACCCTCGACGAGGATTTCGGTACCGGGCTTCGGCGACTTGCTCGAGCGCACATGGGCGAGCACCCGATACTCGTCCAGCACACGCTCGACGAGGATCTCCAGCTTGCCGCCGGAAGCCTTCTGACCGAACAGCCGCGCCGGAATCACCCGGGTGTCGTTGAACACCATGAGGTCGCCGGGACGCAGATGATCGAGCAGGTCGGTGAAGCGTCGATGCGCCAGCGCACCGCTCTCGCCATCGAGCACCAGCAGGCGGCTGGCGCGACGCTCGGCAAGCGGATAACGGGCGATCAAAGATTCGGGAAGGTCGAAATGGAAGTCGGAAACGCGCATGTCTGGGTCGTCTTGCTCAGGGCACGAATCTTAACGGAAAAGCCTCGCGCTGACCACGCAGCGCGATTGACCCGACGCAGGCGCCTCCCTATACTCCGCCGCCATTGCCCCGGTGGCGGAATCGGTAGACGCGGCGGATTCAAAATCCGTTTTCGAAAGGAGTGGGAGTTCGAGTCTCCCCCGGGGCACCAACACGCTTCATCCCCGGCGACTTTACAGGTCGCCGCTAGCTACAAAGCGCTCAGACTCCAGCTCACACGGCGTTTCTGCCAAAGCCTCGCAGAGCCCGTCCCAGGCAGCAAAAACCACGCATCCCAGGGTTGGCAACGGCCCGGGAGTTAGCGTAGAGTGTGCCCACTGTGTTTGCATGGGTCGCTGTTGAATCGTGACCTGGTGCAGTAGATCCTAAGATCCGCTACATCCCGCTCGACTTCTCTTACTCTTTGCAACCAGTTCCAGCCCTCTATTGTCGTAGAGGCTGCCATCAACTCTAGTTTCAAGGAAATAAGACATGTCGAATCGTCAAAACGGCACCGTTAAGTGGTTCAACGACGAGAAGGGCTTCGGCTTCATCACTCCCGAAAGCGGCCCGGATCTGTTCGTTCACTTCCGTGCAATCGAAGGTAACGGCTTCAAGAGCCTGAAAGAAGGCCAGAAAGTTAGCTTCGTGGCCGTCCAAGGCCAGAAAGGCATGCAAGCTGACCAGGTTCAAATCCTGGCCTAATCGC
This sequence comes from Pseudomonas sp. PS02288, assembly GCF_029959715.1. Taxonomy (NCBI): domain Bacteria; kingdom Pseudomonadati; phylum Pseudomonadota; class Gammaproteobacteria; order Pseudomonadales; family Pseudomonadaceae; genus Pseudomonas; species Pseudomonas sp. PS02288. The sequence goes on from NZ_JASCPA010000043.1 coordinate 22,088, forward strand.
CTTCGCAAGAAAAAGCCCCTGATGGTGACATCAGGGGCTTTTTTGTGCGCGCCATTCACTAGAATGGCGCTTTATCCAGCGAGCCCATCCACATGCCGAAACACCTGCTCCGTCCGCAAGGCGAGTTTCCTCCCGCCGGCCTTGGCCGCCGCCTTGCCGCGCTGTTCTACGATTTCCTGCTCTGCGTCGCGCTGCTGATCGTCGTTGCCTTCGCCTACAAGCTGGCGCTGATGGGCATCTACGGCGTCGACGAGACCAAGCGCCTCACCGACTCTGGCGCGCTCGACGGCGACCCGCTGCTGTCGACGCTGCTGGTGTTCGCGCTGTTCGGTTTCTTCGCCAAGTTCTGGACCCACTCGGGACAGACGCTCGGCATGCAGGTCTGGGGGCTCCGCATCCAGAACGCGGACGGCTCGGCGGTCAGCCTGTGGCAGGCCCTGCTGCGCTTCGTGATCGCCATCGGCTCCTGGCTGCTCGGCGGGCTCGGCTACCTGTGGATCCTCTGGGACAAGCGCAAGCGCAGCTGGCACGACATCTACTCGGACAGCCAGGTGGTGCGGCTGCCCAAGCATATTCACAAGAAGTGAGTGCCCTCCTCAGCCCGCGCGCCTGAGCAACCAGCCGCCGGCCAGCGCGCAGATCGCGGCCGGCACCAGCACCGCCAGCAACGGCGAGAAGCCGAACACCAGGCTCGATGGACCGAGCAGATCCTGGGCGATGCGGAACACGAAGCCCACCAGCACGCCGGTGAAGATGCGCTGGCCGAGGGTCACCGAGCGCAGCGGACCGAAGATGAAACTGATCGCCATCAGCACCAGCGCAGCGGTTACCAGCGGTTGCAGCAGCTTGCTCCAGAACGCCAGCCAGTAGCGCTGGTTGTTCAGCTCCTGATCGGCGAGATAGCCGATGTACTTCCACAACCCCACGAGCGACAGCGCGTCCGGCTCCATCACCACGGTCCCGAGCATCTGCGGGCTGAGCTCAATATCCCAGGGCTCCTCCGCGGTCGTCTTCACCTCGGTGCTGCGCTCCTTGAACAGCGTGGTGGTCACGTCCTGCAGCTGCCAGTGGTCGCCGTTGTAGTGGGCCTGGCGGGCGAAACTGGATGATTGCAGGTGACGCTGATTGTCGAAGCGGTAGCGTGTCACCCCATACAGGATGCCACTGGGCTGGACGGCGTTGATGTGCACGTATTCGTTGCCCTGGCGATGCCACAGGCCGTGCTTGGCGCTTTGCGCGTCACCGCTGCCCTGGGCCATCGCGCGGAACGACTGAGCCTGGTTCTCGGTTTGCGGCGCGAGGTATTCGCCGATCAGGATGCCGACGACCATCAGCATCAGCATCGGCCGCATCACCGACCAGACGATCCGCCCGATCGACACCCCGGCCGCACGCATGATGGTCAGCTCGCTGTTGCTGGCCAGCGTGCCGAGACCGATGAGGCAGCCGATCAGCGCCGCCATCGGCAGCATCTCGTAGATTCGCCGCGGCGCGGTCAGCAGCACGTACCAGGCCGCGTCGAGCAGGCCATAGCTGTCCTCGATATCGCCCAGCTCGTCGATGAAGGCGAACAGCAGGGCAAGGCCGACGATCACACCGAGCACACTGAGGATGGCGAAGAACACGCTGGTGCCGATGTAGCGATCCAACTTAACCATGGGTCGCAGCTCCAGCACGACGCGCCGCCAGTTTCAGGCGCAACGATTCCCAATAAAGCATCAGCATGCCGATGGCGAAGAACAGCAGATGCACCCACCACAGCCCCAGCGCCGGCGGAATCCGCCCTTTGTCCAGCGCGCCGCGCATGGCGATCAGCAGTGACAGATAGGCCATGTAGAGCAGGATCGCTGGCAGCAGCTTGAGGAAGCGCCCCTGACGCGGATTGACCCGCGCCAGCGGAACGGCGAGCAGCGTGATGACGAACACCAGCAGCGGAATCGACAGGCGCCATTGCAGTTCGGCGATGTAGCGGATGTTGTCACTGCCGAACAGCTGCGAGGTCGGGATCGCCTCGCGATCGCTGATTTCGGCGCTGACCTCCGGGCGCGGCAGCAGCACGCCGTAGGTGTCGTACCGGATCGCGCGGTAATTGGCCTCGCCGGGGTTGCCGTCGTAGCGGTAGCCGTTCTTCAGGATCAGGTAACGGCTGCCATCCTCGCGAATTTCCTGGCGTCCGGATTCGGCCACCAGCACGGTGATGCCGCGCTCCTTCGCCTTGTCGCGGGACAGCTGCTTCTCGGAGATGAACAGCCCGCCCAGCGCGTCGCGATTCTCCGACAGGGTCTCGGTGTAGGTGACCCGCGACCCGTCGCGCATGGACTGGAAGCGCCCCGGCTCCAGCGTATCGAACTCGGTGAGGGCGTCCTGTGCGTTGAGAATGCGCGCCACCTGGCCGATGCCCTGGGGCGCCAGGCCCATGCTCAGCCAGGCCACCAGCAGGGCGACCACGGTGGCCGGCGCGAGGCTGTAGGCCACCAGACGCTGCTGGCTCATGCCGGTGGCTGCCAGCACGGTCATTTCGCTGTCGAGGTAGAGCCGTCCGTAGGCCAGCAGGATGCCGAGGAAAAGCCCCAGCGGCAGGATCAGTTCGAGGAAACCGGGCATCCGGTAGAGCATGATCAGCAGCAGCACGCCCGGATCGAGCAAGCCCTGGGCAGCCTGGGCGAGGTACTTGATGAAGCGCCCGCTCATGATGATCACCAGCAGCACCGCACTGACCGCGCTCAGGGTAATCAGCAGCTCTCGGGACAGGTAACGAAAGACGATCAAACCAGACCACTCCAGGGTTGTCGGGCTCGGGCGGCAACCCAGTGCGCCACCCGCGGCCGGCACGCCCACGGGCGGCCGATTTAAAAAGAGGCCGGCATTATCCTGCGATTGCGCGCGAGTGTCACGGCGAACTCGGATCGCTATCCTCCCGCTCGCCTGCGGCCGGCGCAACCGGCGAGCTTCTACCGATGAACGAGCCACCCTCTACCTTTGGCCAGGCGCGAACCCGAGCCCCGACGCATAGACTCCAGCGTAGCCCGATCGGACTCTGCGCAGAGACGAGATGAACGCCCGAACGCTATCGCTGACCAGCCTCGCCATGCTCGCCTTCGCCGGCAACTCACTGCTCTGCCGCCTGGCGCTCAAACACACTGCCATCGATGCTGCCAGTTTCACCGGGCTGCGCCTCCTCGCCGGCGCACTGATGCTGAGCCTGCTCCTGCAGGTACGCCGCTCGCGAGGCAAACCCCACGGTAGCTGGTCCGGCGCTGCCGCCCTGTTCACCTATGCCGCGGCGTTTTCCTTTGCCTATCTGCAACTGGACGCCGCCGTCGGCGCCCTGCTGCTGTTCGGCGCCGTGCAGTCGAGCATGCTGCTCTACGGGGTGATGCGCGGCGAACGTCTTGGCCGCTGGGCGACACTCGGCCTGCTGCTCGCGCTTGGCGGGTTGCTTGTGCTCCTGCTGCCGGGGGCCAGTGCGCCGCCCCTCGGCAGCGCGCTGCTGATGCTGCTCGCCGGCCTCGCCTGGGCGCTCTATTCGCTGCTCGGACGCGGCGTCGCCGACCCGCTCGCCGCCACCGCCGGCAATTTTCTGCGCGCCATTCCCTTCGCCGTGCTGCTCTGCCTGGCGCTCGTCACCCGGCGCGACTGGGACCTGCCCGGGGTGACCTATGCCCTGCTTTCCGGCGCGCTCGCCTCGGGCGTCGGCTACGCCATCTGGTACACCGCACTGCGCGGCCTGGGCGCGCTGCAGGCCTCGACGGTGCAACTCAGCGTACCCATCCTCGCCGCCCTGGGCGGCAGCCTGCTACTGGGCGAAACCCTGACGCTGCGCCTGCTGCTGGTGTCGATCGCGGTGCTCGGCGGCATCGCGCTGGTGCTCGGCAGCCGCACGCGCACATGAAAAGGCCCCGCAGGGGCGGGGCCCTTCGGCTGGCGCGGTCGATCAGTCCAGCTTGTCACGAGTGACGTCGCCGGTCTTGCCGTCGACGCGGAACTCGTAGACCTTGCCGTCCTGCTTCACGCCTTCTCCCTCCCAGTAACCGCCGTCGTCGGCCTCGATCTTGTGGACCTGGGTGTAACCGGCGGCCTTGGCTTTCGCCAGCGCCTGGTCGATGGTGATCCAATCGGCGCCCGGACGATCGGCCAGGGCCATTCCGGCGGTGAGTGCGGCGGCAGCTGCCAGGGTGGCAGTGAGAGTGTGCTTGAGCATGGAAAGCCTCCGTTTCCGTTATGGGGAGACACCTTGGCGGCGTCATGCAGTTGGAGGCTACTCGCGCGCCAAGGGTTCCATCCCCGTGCGATCCGCTACGCCAAGGCTGGGCATCCGCGCGCCACGACAGTAGGATACGGAGCACACCGCGACACGCCGGCGCAGGTTGGGGTGAGCACCCGTCCGGACGGTTCAGCGCATCCCCGGACAGGCCATGACTGACTCGCTCCACGACCGTCGTCCTGCCACCGGACCAAAGGCATCGACGGTCTTCGCGGCATCTTCCGGATCACGCGGTGGCCCCATGCGCTGTCGCCTTCCTGCACATCAGACACCTTGTCTCGGGGACAAATCTCGATGGAATTCCTAGTCAAAAGCGCTCGCCCGGAAACCGTAAAAACCGCCACCCTGGTGATTCCCGTCGGCGAAGGCCGCGTACTCGGCAACCTCGCCCAGGCGGTCGATACGGCGAGCGGCGGCGCCATCGCCACCCTGCTCAAGCGCGGCGACCTGGCCGGCAAGCCGGGCCAGACTTTGCTCCTGCACAGCCTGCCCAACCTCAAGGCCGAGCGCGTGCTGCTGGTCGGCTGCGGCAAGGAAAGCCCGCTTTCCGACCGCCAGTTCCGCAAGCTGGTGGGCGCTGCGCACGCGGCGCTCAAGGGCCTCGGCGGCACCGACGCGGCCTTCGCCCTGGGCGACCTCGAGGTGAAGAACCGCGACGCCTATGGCAAGGCCCGCCTGACCGTGGAAACCCTGGCCGACGGCACCTACGTGTTCGATCGCTTCAAGAGCCAGAAGGCCGAAGCGCGCCCACTGAAGAAGATCACCCTGATCACCGACAAGCCCGCCCAGGCCGAGGTCGAGCGCGGCATCCTTCACGCCCGCGCCATCGCCACCGGCATGGCCTTCACCAAGGATCTGGGCAACCTGCCGCCGAACCTGTGCACACCGAGCTTCCTGGCCGAAGAGGCCAAGGCGCTGGGCAAGACCTATCCCGGCCTGAAGGTCGAGATCCACGACGAGAAGAAGCTCAAGGCGCTGGGTATGGGTTCGTTCCTCGCCGTCGCCCAGGGCAGCGAGCAGCCCCCGCGGCTGATCGTCATGCAGTACAACGGCGGCAAGAAGGGCGAGCAGCCCTACGCGCTGGTCGGCAAGGGCATCACCTTCGACACCGGCGGCATCAGCATCAAGCCGGCCGCCGGCATGGATGAGATGAAGTACGACATGTGCGGCGCCGCCAGCGTGTTCGGCACCCTGCGCGCGGTGCTGGAACTGCAGCTGCCGATCAACCTGGTGTGCCTGCTGGCCTGCGCCGAGAACATGCCCAGCGGCCGCGCCACGCGCCCTGGCGATATCGTCACGACCATGAGCGGGCAGACCGTGGAAATCCTCAACACCGACGCCGAAGGCCGCCTGGTGTTGTGCGACACCCTCACCTACGCCGAGCGCTTCAAGCCGCAGGCGGTCATCGACCTGGCCACGCTGACCGGCGCCTGCATCGTCGCCCTGGGCAGCAACACCTCGGGCCTGATGGGCAACGACGACGCTCTGATCGAGCAGGTCCTCGACGCCGGTCGCCGCGCCGACGATCGCGCCTGGCAGCTGCCGCTGTTCGACGAATACCAGGAGCAGCTCGACAGCCCGTTCGCCGACATCGCCAACATCGGCGGGCCGAAGGCCGGCACCATCACCGCCGGCTGCTTCCTGTCGCGCTTCGCCAAGGCCTACAAGTGGGCGCACCTGGACATCGCCGGCACCGCCTGGATCAGCGGCGGCAAGGAGAAGGGCGCCACCGGCCGCCCGGTTCCGCTGCTGACGCAATACCTGCTGGATCGCACCCAGGCCTGAGTGCCTGCTGCCCGGCGCCGCGAGGCGTCGGGCAGCACGACGAGAATCCCATGCCCCAGATCGATTTCTATGTGCTCCCCACCGCCGATCCGGCGGCCCGGGTGGAGTTCGCCTGCAAGCTCAGCGAAAAGGCCTGGCGCCTCGGTCATCGCATCTACCTGCACTGCCAGAACGCCGAACAGCGCGAGGCACTGGATGCGCGGTTGTGGACGTTCAAGGGCGAGGCCTTCGTTCCGCACGGGCTGGCCGAAGACGACAGCCAGGCTCCCATCGCCCTGGGCCTGGGCGATGCGCCCGTGGCGCATTGCGATCTGCTGATCAACCTCGACCTGGCCGTGCCGGCGTTTTTCGAGCGCTTCGCCCGGGTCGCCGAGCTGGTGGTGGAAGATCCCGCCATCCGTCAGGCGGCCCGCGAGAGTTTCCGTTTCTACCGGGAGCGCGGCTATCCTCCGCAGGACCACCGCCTGCCTCGCCTTTGAAGCCATCCATGGACAGCCATCAACCTCCTCGCAAGCCCGCCCACCTGCTCGACGAACTCGAGTCGATCCGCCGCGTACTCACGCCGCCGGACCAGGAACCGCCGCTGCTGACCGATTCGCTGGATGCACCGGAGATCCCCCTGCTCAGCGAGGTCGTCGAGGAAGAACCCGAGCCGGCCCCCGTACCGCTCATGCAAGCTCCGCAGGCACCGGTCACCCCGACACCACCGGTGGTGCCGCTGGCGCAGCCGAACCTCGCCCAGACGCCCGTGCAGCAGGCCGAGATCGCCCAGAGCCTGGGCCGCCACCTCTCGCCGGGCGCCGCCGAGCTGGCGCGCCTGGACGGCGAGCTGCGGTCCGCCGCACAGCTGCTGTTGCAGGACGTGATCGATGATTTCGTGCCGCAGATCGAAGCCGAACTGCGCCGTCGCCTCGACGCCCGTCTGGATCGTCTGCTGGCGCAACGCAAGCGCTGAACGCCGCAAAAACGCGCCATCGCCGCGCAACAGTCCGCACGCGGCAGCCTGGCTCCGCGTGCCTAGGCCCTGCCCGCCATCCCCTTTATACTTGCCGGCTTTCCTGATCAGCCGCTTTCAAGAGTCCCGCACCGCATGGACAAGACCTACCAGCCGCACGCCATCGAGACTTCCTGGTACCAGACCTGGGAAGCGAACAACTATTTCGCTCCTCAGGGTGCCGGCGAGCCGTACACCATCATGATCCCGCCGCCGAACGTCACCGGCAGCCTGCACATGGGGCACGGCTTCAACAACGCGATCATGGATGCACTGATCCGCTTCCGCCGCATGCAGGGCCGCAACACCCTGTGGCAGCCGGGCACCGACCACGCCGGTATCGCCACGCAGATGCTGGTGGAGCGCCAGATCGGCGCTCAGGGCCTGTCGCGCCACGACCTCGGCCGAGAGAAGTTCCTCGACAAGGTGTGGCAGTGGAAGGCCGAGTCCGGCGGCAACATCAGCCGGCAGATCCGCCGCCTGGGTTCCTCGGTGGACTGGTCGCGCGAGCGCTTCACCATGGATGACGGCCTCTCCGAAGCGGTCAAGGAAGCCTTCGTGCGCCTGCATGAGGACGGCCTGATCTACCGCGGCAAGCGCCTGGTCAACTGGGACACCAAGCTGCACACCGCGATCTCTGACCTCGAAGTGGAAAGCCACGACGAGAAAGGCCACCTGTGGAACCTGCGCTACCCGCTGATGGACGGCGCGAAGACCGCCGATGGCAAGGACTACCTGGTCGTCGCCACCACCCGCCCGGAAACCCTGTTGGGTGACGCCGCGGTCGCGGTGAACCCGAATGACGAGCGCTATCAGCACCTGATTGGCCGTCAGGTTCAACTGCCCATCGTGAACCGCCTGATCCCGATCATCGCCGACGATTACTGCGACCCCGAGTTCGGTACCGGCTGCGTAAAAATCACCCCGGCCCACGACTTCAACGACTACGAGGTCGGCAAGCGCCATGGCCTGCCGCTGATCAACATCTTCGACAAGAACGCCGCCGTGCTGGCCAGCGCGCAGGTGTTCGACATCGACGGCAAGCCGAACACCGAGGTCGACGCGAGCCTCCCTAGCGGTTACGCGCAGATGGACCGCTTCGCCGCGCGCCGCGCGCTGGTCGCCGAGTTCGAGGCCATGGGCCTGTTGGAGAAGATCGAAGACCACGCGCTGAAAGTACCCAAGGGCGACCGCTCCGGCACCGTCATCGAACCCTGGCTGACCGATCAGTGGTACGTCTCCACCAAACCGCTGGCGGAGAAAGCCATCGCCGCGGTCGAGGGCGGCGAGATCCAGTTCGTGCCCAAGCAGTACGAGAACATGTACTTCAGCTGGATGCGCGACATCCAGGACTGGTGCATCAGCCGTCAGCTCTGGTGGGGCCACCGCATCCCGGCCTGGTACGACGAACTGGGCAACGTTTACGTCGGCCGCGACGAGATGGACGTGCGCGAGAAGCACGGGCTGGGCAGCGAGGTCCTGCTGCGCCAGGACGACGACGTCCTCGACACCTGGTTCAGCTCCGGGCTGTGGACCTTCTCGACCCTCGGCTGGCCCGAGCAGACCGACTACCTGAAGACCTTCCACCCCACCGACGTGCTGGTCACCGGCTTCGACATCATCTTCTTCTGGGTCGCCCGGATGATCATGCTGTCGACCCACCTGACCGGGCAGATCCCGTTCAAGACCGTCTACGTCCACGGCCTGGTGCGCGACGGCCAGGGCCAGAAGATGTCCAAGTCCAAGGGCAACGTGCTCGACCCGCTGGACATCGTCGACGGCATCTCGCTGGACGCGCTGCTGGAGAAACGCACCAGCGGCCTGATGCAGCCGAAGATGGCCGAGAAGATCGCCAAGCAGACCAGGGCCGAGTTCCCCGAAGGCATCGCCAGCTACGGCACCGATGCGCTGCGCTTCACCTTCTGCTCGCTGGCCTCCACCGGGCGCGACATCAAGTTCGACATGGGCCGTGTCGAGGGCTACCGCAACTTCTGCAACAAGCTGTGGAACGCGGCCAACTTCGTCATCGAGAACACCGATGGCCAGGACACCGGCGTGAATGGCGAAGCCGTGGACTTGTCCTCGGTCGACCGCTGGATCATCTCCGCGCTGCAGCGCACCGAAGCCGAAGTCACCCGCCAGCTCAACGCCTTCCGCTTCGACCTGGCCGCCCAGGCGCTCTACGAATTCGTCTGGGACGAGTACTGCGCCTGGTACCTGGAGCTGGTCAAGCCGGTGCTGTGGGACGAGAACGCGCCCCTCGAGCGCCAGCGCGGCACCCGCCGCACGCTGGTGCGCGTGCTGGAAGTGATCCTGCGTCTGGCTCATCCGTTCATGCCCTTCATCACCGAGGAAATCTGGCAGCGCATCAAGGCGCAGGCCGGCGTCAGCGGCGAGACGATCATGCTGCAACCCTGGCCAGTGGCCGACGAAAGCCGCATCGACCCTGCCGCCGAAGGCGACATCGAGTGGGTCAAGACGCTGATGCTCGGCGTGCGGCAGATCCGTGGCGAAATGAACATCTCCATGGCCAAGCGCATCGACATCATCGTCGCCAATGCCAGCGAGCAGGACCTGCGCCGGCTGAACGACAACGCGCCGTTGCTGAACAAGCTGGCCAAGCTGGAATCGGTGCGCGTGCTCGCCGCCGGCGAGGAAGCGCCGATGTCCGCCACCGCGCTGGTCGGCGACATGCAGGTGCTGGTGCCGATGGCCGGCCTGATCGACAAGGCTGCGGAACTGGCGCGCCTGGACAAGGAAATCCAACGCCTGGAGGGCGAGGTCAAGCGCATCGGCGGCAAGCTGTCCAATGCCGGCTTCGTCGACAAGGCGCCCGCCGACGTCATCGACAAGGAGCGCGCCAAACTCGCCGAAGCCGAACAGGCGCTGGCCAACCTCGCCGAACAGCGGCAGAAGATCGCCAGCCTGTAACGACGCCAAGGCCCGCACCCGCGGGCCTTGTGCATTAGGCCGGCGGCGAACCGCCTGCTCCAGAGGCATACAAGGACACTCGGAATGGACGTCAGCAAGACCAAGACCAGCTTCTACCGTCGCCTCTACGTCGCCTGGCTGATCGACAGCGGCGCGGCGACCAGCGTGCCGGCGTTGACGGAGGCTACCGGGATGCCGCGGCGCACCGCGCAGGACACCCTGGCGGCGCTGGCCGACCTGGATATCGAGTGCGTCTTCGAGCAGCAGGAAGGCGAGCGCAACAACGCCGGGCGCTACGCGATTCGTGACTGGGGCGCCATTGACAAGGCCTGGATCGAGCGGCACCTGCCGATGATCAAAGCGGTCCTGGAGTACCCGTGAGCCCCTCGCCGCCCGCCATTCGAACGTCCGACGATGAATAAGGAACTGCTGCTGGTCCTCGCCCTGCTCGTCCTGTGCATCACGCTGTTCGTGCGCAACCGGCCGCGGGTGGACGTGGTCGCGCTGCTGATGATCGTCGCCCTGCCGCTCGCCGGAATTCTCGAATTGCACGAAGTGCTCGCCGGGTTCAGCGACCCCAGCGTGCTGCTGATCGCCGCGCTGTTCGTCATCGGCGACGGCCTGGTGCGCACCGGCATCGCCTATCGCCTCGGCGACTGGCTGGTGCACCGTGCCGGCAGCAGCGAGACGCGCCTGCTGGTGCTGTTGATGCTGATGGTCGCCGGGCTCGGCTCGGTGATGAGTTCCACCGGTGTGGTGGCGATCTTCATCCCGGTTGTTCTCGGCGTCGCCGCGCGGATGCGCGTGGCGGCCAGCCGCCTGTTGATGCCGCTGGCGTTCGCCGGGCTGATCAGCGGCATGCTGACGCTGGTCGCCACGCCGCCGAACATGGTGGTGCACGCCGAGCTGGTGCGCGAGGGACAGGCCGGCTTCGGCTTCTTCGCCTTCGCCCCTATCGGCCTGACGATACTCGCCCTGGGCATCGGCTACCTGCTGCTGGCGCGGCGCTGGCTGGGCAGTCGCGAAGCGGAGAACGGCGAGCAGGACGCCCGGCGCACCCTCGCCGACCTGGCGCAGAGCTATCGCCTGAGCGAACGCGAGCGGCGCCTGCGCGTGCGCGCCGACTCGCGGCTGGCCAACCAGGCGCTGAACGAGCTGGAGCTGCGCCAGCAGTACGGCATCAACGTGATCGCGGTCGAGCGCCAGCACAAGTTCCGCAGCCTGCTGCTGATGGCCACCGGCAACACCGAACTGCTGCCCGGCGACATCCTGCTGATCGACCTGGCCAGCCCGGCCATCGCCCTGCTCGGCGCCTACGACGAACTGGGCCTGGAGCCGCTGCCGTTGCAGACCTCCTACTACAGCATCCACTCCCATGTGCTCGGACTGGCCGAAGTGGCGCTGCCGCCGGATTCCGAGCTGCCGGGCAAGACCATCCAGGAACTGGGTTTCCGCAGCCGCCACAAGCTCAACGTGGTCGGCCTGCGGCGCAACCGCGAGGCGCTCGACGGCCTGCTGGTGGACGAGAAGCTGAAGACCGGCGACATCCTGCTGGTGGCCGGCGCCTGGAAGGGAATCCATCGGTTGCAGAGCCTGGGGCGGGATTTCCTCGTGCTTAGCCTGCCGGCGGAAGTGGACGAAGTGGCGCCGGCCGCGCGCAAGGCGCCGCACGCGCTGCTGGCGTTGGCGGTGATGGTGGCGCTGATGGTCAGCGGGCTGGTGCCGAACGTGATCGCCGCGCTGATCGGCTGCCTGCTGATGGGCGCGTTCCGCTGCATCGACATGGACAGCGCCTACAAGGCGATCCACTGGCAGAGCCTGCTGCTGATCGTCGGCATGCTGCCCTTCGCCCTGGCGCTGCAGAAAACCGGCGGCATCGAGCTGGCGGTGAACGGCCTGGTTGGCGCGCTGGGCGACGCCGGCCCGCGCGCGCTGCTCGCCGGGCTGTTCGTAGTCACCGCGCTGATCGGCCTGTTCATCTCCAACACCGCCACCGCGGTGCTGATGGCGCCGGTCGCGCTGAGCACCGCCGAACGCCTCGGCGCCTCGCCCTACCCGTTCGCCATGATCGTCGCACTGGCGGCGTCGGCGGCGTTCATGACGCCGATCTCCTCGCCGGTGAACACCCTGGTGCTGGGGCCGGGGCATTACCGCTTCGGCGATTTCGTCCGCGTCGGCGTGCCCTTCACCCTGCTGGTGATGGCGGTCAGCGTGGCGATGGTGCCCTGGCTGTTTCCGTTCTAGCGCGGTGACGGTGCGCGCGGCGCACCCTACGCAGGGCGGCGTGATGGCGATGCGGTGATACAGCGCGGCCGGCGCGGCTTGTGGGACAATGCCCCGCCGCGCCAACCGATAACCCGCCATGCCGAACAAGCCCGCCGCCAAGCCCCTGCTGCACCCGCGCAACCGCCACCAGGGTCGCTATGACTTTCCAAAGCTGATCGCCAGCAGCCCGGAGCTGGCGGCCTTCGTCATCCTCAATCCGTACGGCAAGCAGAGCATCGACTTCGCCAACCCGGAGGCGGTGAAGGTGTTCAACCGGGCGCTGCTCAAGCAGCTTTACGGCATCGCCCACTGGGATATCCCGCCCGGCTACCTGTGCCCGCCGATTCCCGGCCGCGCCGACTACCTGCACGGCCTCGCCGACCTGCTCGCCGCCGACAACGGCGGTGAAATCCCGCGCGGCGCCGGGGTGCGTGTGCTGGACATCGGCTGCGGCGCCAACTGCATTTACCCGCTGCTCGGCCACGCCGACTACGGCTGGCGGTTCCTCGGCTCGGACATCGACCGCGTGGCGCTGAAGGCGGCCGAGGTGATCCTGCGCAGCAATCGCCTGGACAAGGCCATCGCGCTGCGCCTGCAGGAACGCCCGGAACAGATTCTCCAGGGCCTGCTGCACGCCGACGAGCGCTTCGACCTGACGCTGTGCAACCCGCCGTTCCATGCCTCGCGCGACGAGGCCACGCGCGGCAGCCAGCGCAAATGGCGCAACCTCGGCAAGCTCGACCCGAGCCGCCAGCTGCCGACGCTGAACTTCGGCGGGCAGAGCAACGAGCTGTACTGCGAGGGCGGCGAGGTGGCCTTCGTCAGCCGGCTGATCGCCGAGAGCGCCGCCTGCGCCGGCCAGGTGCTGTGGTTCAGCACGCTGGTGTCCAAGGCGTCCAACCTGCCGGCGGTGAGCGCCGCGCTGAAACGGGCCGGCGTGCGCCAGCAACGCACGGTGGAGATGGCGCAGGGCCAGAAGCAGAGCCGCTTCGTCGCCTGGACCTTCCAGGATGAGGCGCAACGGCAGGCGTGGCACGACGCACGCGGGCAAGGTGGACGGTCGTCGGCAGACTGAGCCGCTGCGGTGAATCATCCGCGCGGCGCGTATCCAATGAGGGTGTTCCTCGAAAAATGGAGTACGCATGACTACCGCATTCATCGGCCTGGACTACATCGTCGACATCACCCATCCCAGCGGCAGGATGGCCGCCGCCGCGCAGCAGGTCATCGACCGCGAGGTGATCGCCAAGGCCAACCACGCGCTGGCCATCGCACGGCGCAAGGGCTGGCTCTCGGTGCTGGTCAAGGTCGGCTTCGACAAGGGGTATCCGAACCTGCCCAGGCATTCCCGGCTGTTCGGCAAGGCGAAGGAAATGGGCGTGCTGGAGATCGGCTCGCCAGGCACCGAATTCCACCCAGTGCTGGAATCCGCGCTGGCCGACATGGTGCTGGTCAAACCTCGCGTCAACGCCTTCCACGGCACCGGCCTGGAGCCGGCCCTGCGCGCCCGCGGCGTTACCCGCGTGGTGCTCGCCGGGGTGAGCACGGCGATGGCGATCCAGAGCGCCGCCCGCGATGCCCACGATCGCGACTTCGAGGTGCTGATCCTCGAGGAAGCCTGCGCCGCCGCGACCCTGGCCGACCACGTCGACTCGATCCGCCTGCTCGGCAGCATCGCCAGCACGGTCACCCTGGAGCAACTGGCGCAGCTGGATTGAGCCAGGCCGGGCGCGGCTGTGAAACACTAGGGGCTGTCGAGCGTTCATCGCGAGCCACGTTGCCGCGAACCAAACCTCGACGGCCCCCAGCCACCCTTCAGCCAAAGTCGCGTCCTCCATGAAGCCCAGCGTCGCCCCTGCCGTTCCGCGAACCCGCCTGCCCCGCGCCGCCACCCTGCTCGGCTATGCCGGTCGCGCTTTGTCGCTGGTGTGGAGCACCTCGCGACCACTGACCCTCGGCCTGATGGCGGCGACGCTGGTGGCCGGCGTGTTGCCGGCGCTGGCCGCCTGGCTGGGCAAGCAGATCGTCGATGCGGTGGTGGCGGCGATGGAACTGCATCGCGTGCAGGGCGAGGCGCCGTTGTGGCCGGTGCTGCGCTACCTGCTGATGGAGGCCGGCGTGGTCGCCGCCATCGCCGCGGCGCAACGCGGATTGTCGGTGCAACAGTCCCTGCTGCGCGCGCTGCTCGGGCAGAAGGTCAACCTGCTGATCCTGGAGAAGGCGCAGCGCCTGTCGCTGGCGCAATTCGAGGACTCCGAGTTCTACGACAAGATGCTGCGCGCGCGCCGTGACGCCTCGGTGCGGCCGCTGGCGCTGGTCAACAAGACCTTCGCCCTGGCGCAGAACGCGCTGTCGCTGATCAGCTTCGGCGTGCTGCTGGTCGGCTTCTCGCCCTGGGCGCTGCTGATCCTGCTGGCCGGCGCGCTGCCGGTGTTCTTCGCCGAAGCGAAGTTTTCCGGCGATGCCTTCCGCCTGTTCAGCTGGCGCTCGCCGGAATCACGCATGCAGAACTACCTGGAGACGCTGCTGGCGCGCGAGGACAGCGTCAAGGAAGTGAAGCTGTTCGGTCTCGCCCCGCTGCTGCTGCAGCGCTACCGGGAGATCTTCGCCAGGCTCTACGCCGAGGACCGCGCGCTGACCCTGCGCCGCGACGGCTGGGGTTTCGGCCTCGGCCTGCTGGGCACGCTGGCGTTCTACGGCGCCTACGCCTGGGTGGTGCTGGACACCGTGGGCGGGCGCCTGAGCCTGGGCGACATGACCATGTATCTGCTGCTGTTCCGCCAGGGCCAGGCCGCCGTGGCGAGCAGCCTGTCCGCCATCGGCGGGATGTACGAGGACAACCTCTACCTGTCCAACCTCTACGACTACCTGGAACAGCCGGTCGCCGAGGAACGCGGCACGTTGCATGCCGGCGTGCTGCCGGGCGACGGCCTGCGCTTCGAGGGTGTCGGCTTCCAGTACCCGGGCGCCAGCCGGCCGGCGCTGCAGGGCATCGACCTGCACCTGGAGCCCGGCCACAGCCTGGCGCTGGTCGGCCAGAACGGTTCCGGCAAGACCACGCTGATCAAGCTGCTGACGCGCCTGTATGCGCCCAGCGAGGGGCGCGTGCTGCTCGACGGCAGCGATCTGCAGGAGTGGAATGCCGAGGCGTTGCGGCGGCGGATCGGGGTGATCTTCCAGGACTTCACCCGCTACCAGCTGAGCGTCGGCGAGAACCTGGGCGTCGGCGACGTGGAGGCCTTCGACGATCCGGAGCGCTGGCGCGAAGCCGCCGAACGCGGCATGGCCAGCGACTTCATCGACGACCTCGACCAGGGCTACGCGACCCAGCTCGGCCGCTGGTTCCGCGACGGCCAGGAGCTCTCCGGCGGGCAGTGGCAGAAGATCGCCCTGTCGCGCTCGTGGATGCGCCGCTCGGCGGACATCCTGGTGCTCGACGAACCCACCGCCGCGATGGACGCCGCCGCCGAAGCCGAGGTGTTCGCACGCTTCCGCGAACACGCCGCGGGCAAGATGACCATCCTCATCTCGCACCGCTTCTCCACGGTGCGCAGCGCCGAGCAAATCATCGTGCTCGAACACGGGCGCATCCTCGAACAGGGTAGCCACGCGCAGCTGCTCGCCGCCGAAGGCCAGTACGCGCAGTTGTTCCGGCTGCAGGCCGAGGGGTATCTGTAGGGGCGGCTCGCTGCACTGCATCGCGTGGGC
The DNA here is from genome assembly GCF_029959715.1 of Pseudomonas sp. PS02288. Classification (NCBI taxonomy): domain Bacteria; kingdom Pseudomonadati; phylum Pseudomonadota; class Gammaproteobacteria; order Pseudomonadales; family Pseudomonadaceae; genus Pseudomonas; species Pseudomonas sp. PS02288. The sequence continues at coordinate 38,035 of NZ_JASCPA010000043.1, forward strand.
TGAAGCCCACCCTACGGCGGGCGCGCACGCCGCTCCCCATTCATGGGAGAGGGACTGGGTGAGAGGGAAGGCAACGCCCTGGTAGACGGAAAAAGCCCGCTCGATGCGGGCTTTTTCAGCCGTCCACCGAATCCCGCCTACGGGTAATTGCGCTTCTCCGGCGCCGGCGGGAAGTATTGGTAGAGCCAGGTCTCGCTGAGCACCTGCCTGTCGCTCGCGCGGCGGATGAAGGCGCGAAATTCCACGGGGTCGACGCTGTCGTTGGTGGGGAACCAGTCGAACAGCGCGCGGAAGCCCTTCACCTCCGGATGCAGCGCAAGGATGTGGAAGTCCTTCGCCTCGCCGTTGGATGCGGTGACCACCAGCTCGATGCCCTCGCTGGGGGCCATGGCGTGCAGCGGGCCGCCGGTGAAGTCGATGGCGAAGCGCCGCGCCCAGACCTCCGGGTAATGCTCGCCCGGCGCCCAGCCCTCGATGAAACCGCCCATCCCGGAGCGCGTGGCGAGCACCCTCGCCAGCGACGGCTGCACCGGCGGCAGCGCGGCCCAGTAGAGCTTGTACGCGTAGTTCAGCGAGGTGCCGGCGGTGATCGCGCGCTTGGGATTCCAGAACACCACGATGTTGTCCAGCGTCTCGCCGGTGGTCGGCAGCTCCATCAGGTCGACGCTGCCCTCGCCCCAGTCGTTGGTCGGCTCCACCCACAGGCTCGGCCGGCGGCTGTACCAGTCCACGGTGTCCTGGTAGGTGGCGAAGTCGTGGTCGCTCTGCACCAGGCCGAAGCCCTTCGGGTTGTTGTCGGCGAAGGCGTTGAACTGGATGCGCTCGGGGTTGTTCAGCGGGCGGCAGACCCACTCGCCATTGCCTCGCCACATCGACAGCCGGTCGGAATCGTGGATGTTCGGGTGGATGGTGTCGCACATGCGCCGCTCGTGGCCGCCGCAGCTGAACATGCTGGTCATCGGCGTGATGCCGAGCTGCCTGATCGCCTGGCGCGCGTTGACGTGCGCGTCGATGGACATCACCACCTGGTCCGGCTGGCAGTCGATGTCGAAGCGGTAGGCGCCGGTGGCGCTGGGCGAATCGAGCAGCGCGTAGAGCACGAAGCGGGTGCTGTCCTTGTCCGGCGTCTCGAACCAGAACTCGACGAAATTGGGGAATTCCTCGGGGCCGCCGGCGTAGGTGTTGATCGCCAGGCCGCGCGCCGAGAGGCCGTACTGGCCGGTCTTGTCCACCGCGCGGAAGTAGCTGGCGCCGAGGAAGGAGACGATGTCGTACTTGGCGATGTTCGGCTGCTTGAACGCCTTGAACCCGGAGAAGCCAAGGTCGCCCTTGAGCTGGGCGACATCGACGCCGCTGCTGGCGTAGTTGAACAGTTCCGGGCGGAAGTGCACTTCGCGCGACAGGCGCGTGGTCGGGTCGATGCTGTGCATGCGCACCGGCTGGCGGAACGCCATGCCGACGTGGAAGAACTGCACGTCGAGCTGGCCTTCGAGGTCCTTCCACAGCGAATGCTCGGGGTCGTACTGAATGGCGTTGAACTGCTGCGGGGTCATCTTCGCCAGGGTCGGCGGCAGCGTCTCGCGGGTATCCACATAGGGCTTACCGGCGAGCGCCTTGGCCTGCGCCTGCAGGCGCTTGAAGTCGAAGGGTTCGGCGGCGCCGTTGGCGGTGTCGGCGAGCACGCGGGCGGCGAAGAAACCGGACGCCGGCAGGCCGGTCAGGGCGGCCAGCGCCATGGACGCTTTCAACAGATTTCGTCTTTGCATGGATCACTTCACGACGGAGGTTCTGGGAACCGCGCACCCGCGAGGCGGCGGCAGGGGTAAACGTGGCAATGGACGCCATAACGCGGCGACAGTTCGGCAATGATGCCTGCAACGGCCGCCGTTGAGCGCTCGCGGCCCCTAAAAACGCGGGCGGTCCGCGGAGCGAATTCTTTACCGGCTGTTACGGCGTCGCCGGCACCCGGGGTTCGACGGCGAAGCGCTTCTCCAGGCTGCTGTAGCCCATGCCGTGGCCCTTGCTGACCTTGAGCTGCACCGGAATGCGCTCCTTCAGCGCCTCGACGTGGCTGATGATGCCGATCATCTTGCCGCTGGCGTTCAGGCTGTCCAGCGCGTCGAGGGCGATGTCCAGGGTTTCGCCGTCCAGCGTGCCGAAGCCTTCGTCGAGGAACAGCGAGTCGATGCTGGTCTTGTGGCTGACCAGGTCGGACAGCGCCAGGGCAAGCGCCAGGCTGACCAGGAAGCTCTCGCCGCCGGACAGCGTGCGCGTGTCACGGGCGACATCCGCCTGCCAGGTGTCGATCACCTCCAGTTCCAGTTCGCCGACCGATTTGCGCGCCAGCAGGTAGCGCCCATGCAGGCGTTCCAGCTGACGATTGGCGAGGTGCACCAGGTGGTCGAGGGTCAGGCCCTGGGCGAACTTGCGGTACTTGGCGCCGTCCGCCGACCCGATCAGGCCGTTGAGGTGCTGCCAGAGCTGGTGCTCGCCCTCCTGCGCAGCGATCGTGGTGAACAGCGCCTGCTGGCTCTGCCGACGCTGTTCGTCGCCCTGCAGTTGCGCGCGGATCTCGCCCTGGCGCTGGGTCAGGCTGCGCAGCGCGGCGCCCAGCTCGGCCAGGCGCGCATCCAGTTGCGCGGCGTCCGCGTCGGTCCTGGGTGCGGCGCGCAGGTCGGCCAGCGCCTGTTCGGCCGACGCTCGCAATGCCTGCGCCTGGGCCAGCCCGGTGTGCAGGCGCTCCCTGGCGTCCTGCAGGGTGGCACGCTGCGCCTCGTCCAGGCAGGCCTCGAGAAACGCCTCGGTGTCGGCGAACGGGCTGTCTTCCAGCGCCACGTGCCAGGCCTGCTCGGCCTCGGCGAACCTGGCCTGGTCCTGCGCCAGGCGCTGCTCCAGGCTGTGATGGGTGCCCTGCAATTCGGCGCTGCGCTGCTGCGCGCCGGCGAGCTGCGACTCCGCCTCGCCTATCGCGGCCTCCAGATCGGCCGGCGGCGCGTCCTCGGGCAGATCCGCGTGCTGCGCCGCCTGCCAGCGCTGCAGCCACTTGCCGGCCAGCTCGCGGGCATGGGCGGCGGCGTGCTCCAGCGTTGTCTGCTGTTCGCGCAACGCCTGCAGCCGCGCCTGCGCCTGCTGCCAGGCCTGGGCATCGGCTTCGCGCTCGCGCAGCCAGGCGGCGCCATCGGTCGGCAGCGCGTAACCGAGGGTTTGCAGCTCGCCAGCCAGCCTCTCGTCCGCTTGCGCCTGCTGCGCGTGCAGCTTGCTCAACTGGCGGCCCAGCTCGTCCAGCGCGGTTTGCCGGGCGAGCTGGTCGCGTTGCGCCAGGGCCAGCGCCTGCGCGGCGTCCGCTTCGCCCTGCTGGGCCCGCTGCAGTTCGAGGCGGGCGCTCTCCAGCTGCTGCTTCAGGCCATCCAGCGCTTCCAGCCGACGCTGCACCTCGGCCAGCGCCGCAACCTGATGGGCCTGCGCCCCGGCGATGGCCGAGGACTCGCCGGGTTCCAGCGCCAGGGTTTCGCACTGCTGCTGCCAGGCCTGGTCCAGCGACAGCCGCTGCTCCTCGCCGGACACCAGCAGCTCGCCGGCCTGGCGGCGTTGCTCGTCCAGTGCCGAGGCCTGCCGGCTGAGTTCCTGACCGCGCTCGCCCAGGGCCTCCAGCTCCGCCTCCTTCGCCGCCAGGGCGCGGGCGGTCTCCGAGACGTCCAGTGCCTGATACGCGGCGATCGCCGGATGCTCGCGGGCGCCGCACAGCGGGCAGGCATCGCCGGGCTGCAACTGCGCGCGATGGGTTTCCAGCGCCTTGATGCGCTCTTCCTGGGCGAGCAGCGTCTTCTTGTCCTGTACCTGCTGCTTGAGGTCGCGGTAACGCTCGCGCAGCGCCGCGACTTCTGCGTTCTTCTCGTCCTGCTGACGCTGCCGCGCGGCCAGCGTGACGCGCGCCTGCTCGACCTGGCCGGCCAGTTGCGTGCGCCGCTCGCCGAGCTGGCGCAGCTGTTCCAGGGCACTGCCGCGGGCCAGCAGGCGCTGCCAGTCGGCGCGCCACTCGGCCTCGCTGCGGCCGTCGAGGGTCGACTGCCAATCCCGCTGCGGCGCCTCCAGCGCCTGCCGCGCCGCCTGCAGATGTGCCTGCGCCCTCTGCAGGTGCTGCTGCCGGTCGGCGACCTCGGCGCCCAGCGCGTGCAACTGGCGGGCGGCGTCCTGCTGGCGCGCCTGCGCCTCGGCGATTTCCTGCTGACAGGTGCTGCGTGCCTCGAACCGGCTGCGCCAGCCGCTCAGTTGCTCGGCCAGGGCTGCATGCGGCGCGCGCTCGCTCAAATCGGCGTCCAGACTTCGCCGCTGCTCGACCACGGCCGACAAAGCCTCGCCGCGCTCGCCCGCCAGCCGCGCGGAGAAACGCTGCGCCTGCCAGAGCTGACGCACGGCTTCGGCGGACACCGCCGCCTGTTCGTCGAGGACCGCCTGCAACGACCGCCGGGTGTCCTGCAGCGCCTGCTCCGCTTCCAGGCGATGCCCCTGCACCGGCAGCAGCCGCGCCGCCGGCTCGCTGTCGGCGAGGCGTTGCAGATCGCCCGCCGCCGCGTCCAGCGCCTGTCGCGCCCGGTCTTCGCCGGCCAGCGCGTCCTGCTGGCGCGCCTCGGCCTTGCCCAGCTCATCGAGCCAGTGGCGTTCGCCCTGGGCGCTGGCGAGTTGCCGGTGCAACGTCGCCTCCTCGCCTGCCAGGCGCGCGGCCTCTTCGGCCAATCCGGCACGCTGCGGCTCGTCGAGCAACTCGACGCCCTCGGCGCGCGCGCGGAGCTGCTCCAGCGTCGCCTTGACCTCATTGGTGCGCTGGAACACCCGCTGCGACAGCTGCCCGTAGATGTCGGTGCCGGTCAGCTCCTCCAGCAGCTCGGCGCGCTTGTTCGCAGAAGTCTCGAGAAAGGCAGCGAAACCGCCCTGGGCCAGCAGCATCGACTTGGTGAAACGCTCGAAATCCAGCCCGGTCAGGCGCTCCACCTCGCGCGGCTTCTCGCTCAGCTTGTCGCTGATGATCTGCCCGTCCAGCCGCGCCAGCTCGGCACGCGGCGCCTGCAACGCGCCGTCGGCCTTGTCGCGCGCCCGGCGCTGGCTCCAGAACGCCCGGTAGCCCTGCCCCTTCACCTCGAACTCGACCTCGGCCAGGCAATCGGCGCAGTGCCGCGTCATCAGCTCGTTGCTGCTCGCCGACAGCGCATTCATCCGCGGCGTGCGGTGGTAAAGCGCCAGGCAGATGGCATCGAGCAAGGTGGTCTTGCCCGCCCCGGTCGGCCCGGTGATGGCGAACAACCCGTTGTCGCGGAACGGCTCTGCGGTGAAGTCGATCTTCCACTCGCCCTTGAGCGAGTTGAGGTTCTTCAGGCGCAGCGAGAGGATTTTCATGGCGGGAGCTGATCAGGTCGGGGTTGGCATTCTAACGGCAGCGCGGAGCCCCTGCCGACCGGGCGTGACAAGTCTCGTAGGGTGGGTTAGCGGCATCGCTCGATAGCCCCTGACGACCCGAGGCCGAAAGCCGCGTAACCCACCGGGCGGAGTCCGGCATGTCACCCCCTGGCGGGTTACGCCGCGCGCCGGCTTCCGCGCCTGCCCCACCCCTCGCCCGGCGCGGCTAACCCACCCTACGTGGGTGTGCTCCAGTTCCGTAGGGTGGGCAACGCTTCACCTGCCCACCGGGCGGTTCATCGCCCGACACTATTCCCCGTCCTGCAACTCGCCGAGCACCTGCCGGTGTAGATCGTGGAGACGCTGCTGGAGGGCGTCGTCGAGGGTTTCGCTGGCGAGGCGACGGGCGAAGACGTCGTGCGGGGTGAGCTCGTCGAGGGTTTCGCGGGATTCACCAACCAATCTGGCTCCGATCGAATCCCGCGCACCGCGCACACAAAAAAGATCAACCGGTAGCCCCTCGCATAGCGAGGCCACTTGGGCCCAAAGGTCACTGCGGTAATCGCTTGCGGTTACCGTTACATCCAGCCACACCGGCAACGTCGCGCTGCCCTCGCGCGCCGCGTCGGCGATCGCTCCCTTGAGTTCCGCCAGCGAGCCGCGCAGCGAGGCCAGCGGCTGGAAGCGCGGCACCGGCAGCGGCGTCACGGCGCGCAGGCCGTCGCTGTCGAGGTCCACCAGCAGCACCTGTTTTTCCTGCCGCGCTTCGTCGAAGGCCAGCGGGATCGGCGAGCCGCAGTAGCGGATGTGCTCCAGGCCGCCGACCTTCTGCGGCCGGTGGATGTGCCCAAGGGCGATGTAGGCCGCCGCCGGGAAGGCGTTGGTGGGAAAGGCCTCCAGCGCGCCGACGTAGATTTCCCGCACCGAATCGCTGGCACTGGCACCCACGGTGGTGAGGTGGCCGCTGGCGATGATCGGCAATGCGCCACCGAGTTCGGCGCGGCGCCGCTCGGCCAGCGCGAAGAGTTCCCGGTAGTGCCCGGCGATGGCTTCCTGCAGCGAGCGTTGCTTGTCCTCGGCGCTCTGCCCCGCTTCGCTGCGGAGCAGGTCGCGCGGGCGGAGGAACGGGATCGCGCAGAGCAGCGCGCCCGGCGAGCCGTCGCGCTTGTCGAGCACCAGCAACTGGTCTTCCGGGTTTTCCGCCACCGCCGGGACCACCCGCGCGCCGAGCCGGCCGAGCAGGCTGCGCGACTCGCCGAGGGTCGCCACCGAGTCATGATTGCCACCGAGCACGACCAGTTGCGCACCGCTGTCGCGCAGGTCGACGACGAAGCGGTTGTACTGCTCGCGGGCGTAGCTGGGCGGCGCGCCGGTATCGAAGATGTCGCCGGCGATCAGCACCACGTCCACCGCCTGCTCGCGCACTTGGCCGATCAGCCAGTCGCAGAACGCCTGGTGCTCGGCCTGGCGGGTCTTGCCCATGAAGTGCTGGCCGAGGTGCCAATCGGAGGTGTGCAGCAGGCGCAGGCCGTCGAAGGGCGCGGCGGCCAGCGAAGTATCGAACAGGGAGAGGGTTTCCATCGTGGTGCCCTTGCTGGCGGGCTCGTTTGCCGAGCCCGCCGGGAGGATCACAGGCCGCGGTTGAGCCCGGTGTTTTCCGCAGCACCGCTGTGCACGTTCATGCACTGCACGGCGGCGCCGGCAGCGCCCTTG
>NZ_JASCPA010000044.1:0-44102 GCF_029959715.1 Pseudomonas sp. PS02288
CCCCCCCCCCGGGCGGGGGCCCCCCGCCCCCCCCCCCCCGCCCCCCCGGCGGCGGCGTGGCGGTTTTGCTTTTGGCCGTTGAAACCGGGCGCGGCGGGCACGCCGTGCCCGGTTTTTGCCACCACGGCAAAAGGCCCCGGCGCGGCCTGCGCCGGGGCCATGTTTCGCATGGCTACCTCATGCCGCCAGCGTTTCCGCTTCTACCACTTCCTCCGTTTCGGCGTCGGCCTCTGCGTCAGCTTCCTGCGCTTCTTCCTGCGCACCTGCCTGCACCGCCTCGTCCTCGGCCTTGAACACGGCGGGCATCCAGCCGGTGCCATCGGCCAGCCGTTCGGCCTCGCTGGCAATGTCGGCCTTCTTGAGCTTCGCCAGCCGGGTGACGTGCAACGGTGCGAACTGCTGCACGGCATCCAGAATCGCGGCCTTGGGGATGTGGTTGAAGTAGCCTTCGGCGCTCGGCTGCCACCATGCGGCCATGTCCAGCCCGACCGCTCGCGCCAGTTCCGCGCCGGGCTGGTGCGACGTGGCGCGGGGCGTTACCACGTCCACGCTGGCGGCCACGCACACGGCCAGCAATCGCACCAGCTCGCCTTGCTCCATCGCCAGCAGCGCGGCGAACAGTTCGGCGCTGTCCTGCGGCAGCCGTTCGCCCCATGCCTGTTGCAGTTCGCGCAGGGCGACGGCGGCGGACGACTCCGGCCAGTCGGGGGCCATGCCTTCCAGCCGGTCTTGCACTTTCAGGCTCACGCCCAGCGGCAGGTCGTGGCCGTAGTGGCTGTCCTGCAAGACGGTTTGCACCATGCCATGCACCAGCGCGGCCAGCGCCATCTGCGGATGCCGGGCGACTTCGATTTGCAGCGCGGCGGTACGGTGCGCGCTCAGGCGCTGCGCCAGCCGGTCGGACAGGTTGGCGGCCTTGGGTGGCTCGGCATCCTCGCCTTCGTCGTCGTGTTCGCCTTCCGCGCCGGTGAAGCCTTGGCGCAGCTTTTCCAGCGTGCGCAGCGCCTTGGCCTCGGCCTCGCGCAGCAGGCCGCGATGAATCACGGCCGCGCCGTCGCGGTCGATGGTGACGATGGCACCGGCTACCGCGAGCACGTCCGGGGCGTAGCGCAGCAAACCGGCCTGCACGGTGTCCAGTTCGTCCGCCAACCGTTCGCGCTGTTCGTGCAGGGCTTCGGCCTTGTCCTCGGCCTCGGCCTCGTAGGCGTCTTCCAGCGCGGCGTCGGCCTTGTCGATGCGCGCTTGCAGCGAGGCGATGCGCTTGGCCTCGCGGGCGTTCGGCTCGCGCCGCTGGCGCGGGGCGTTCTGGAATGCCTGCCGGTCGGCGTGGCTCAGGTGCGGCACGGCCTCCACCCATGCCCAACCCTCGGCGCGCACGTCCCCGGCCTGCGCGTCCAGCTTGTCGCGCACCAGCCGTTCCAGCAGCGCGGCGTCGTTCAGGTAGATGCCGCTGTCGTCCTCGGCAAACAGATCGCGGCGGGTGCTGCCGCCCGCCGCCGTGTAGGCGTCCAGCCCGACGAAGCGGGCCAGCGGGTGCTGTGCGTCGATTTCGCGTTCGGTCAAGTGCTCGCGCAGCGCGGACGGGCTGCGCTGCCACTGCGGCGCGCCGTAGAACGCGGCTTCCTGCGCGGCGTGGTCGTCGGTGATGGCAAGGGCCATCAACTGTTCCAGCGTGACGGCACCGGCGCGGTAGTCGGTCATCAGGCGCGGCGAGACGTTGGCGAGTTTCAGGCGGCGCTGCACCACCAGCGGGGTGACGCTGAAATCGGCGGCAATGTCCTCAATGGGGCGGCCTTCGGCGACCAGCGCTGCGAACGCCTCGAACTGGTCGGCGGGATGCATGGCCTCGCGCTGCACGTTCTCGGTGAGGCTCGCGGTGCGGGCGCTGCCGTCCGCCACCAGCAGGCACGGCACGTTCCAGTCCTTGGCGATGCGCTTCTTCTTCGCCAGCAGCTTCAAGGCGGCCAGCCTGCGACCTCCGGCGACGACTTCGTAATGCTCGCCATCGGCGGCGAGGATGACGACAAGGTTTTGCAGCAAGCCGACGCGCGCGACGCTGGCGGCCAGTTCGGGGATGGACATGCGCGGGGTCTTGCGCACGTTGCGCTTGGACTGGCGCGGCAGCAACTGCGACAGCGGGACAAGAATCAGATTCTTGGCCGGGTCGGCCACTTCCAGCGCGCTGGCGGTGTGGATGGCGAGGGTTTCGGTTTGGGTAATCGCGTTCATGGTGTTACTCCTGACATAAGGGTTTGCTGTTGAAACCGCACACCGGATTCCTAGATTCGGAGCCCGCCTTTCGGCTTTCCGGTGGGGTCGGCGCGGAGACCTGGGCCGGCCTCGTTGCCACCGTCTTTCCTGAGTTCATCGCCCGCGACGAAAGGGAGTCCGTGGCCGGGGGCAGTCAAGGAAGCGAGCGCCGGGTTGGTGCGGCCCGCAGCGCAGCGAGGACACGGCCCGGCGCGCCTTGACGGCACACGGGCGCGGGCTACAGTCGCGGATGAGGTGATGAGCGAGGGAAGACGGCGCTTGTGGCAACGGCCGCAGATGGCGCCGCCCCTACGCAAGCGAAGCGCGCAGCGCCGCAGGCGCGAAGGCCGATCAGGTGCAACCTGTTCGGCGGCTGTCAGGGGCGCCAAGCAACGCGCGGCGGGGATCGGCTGCAAGCCGTTCCCCTGGAGTGCAAGCGCAGCGCGCAGGCCCGCAGGGCCGAAGGATTCGACACCAGGCGCAGCAGAAAAAAAGGTGCGCCGCCCAGCAGCGCGACGCACCGGATGTTGGCCGTGCGATCAGCTCGCCGCCGGCGACACCATCGCCTGCAACTGTTCGATCACGCCGGGTTCGACGAATACGCACGGCTGCTCAGCCGTGATCGGCACGTTGAACAGCTCGGTGAACACCTTGCGCTTCAGGTGCGCCAGCCGGCCCGTCCGGTAAGCCTGCTCCGGCTTCACGCAACCGCCGCCCGCCGGCGAACCGCTGCGCTCGGGATCGCATTCGACCAGGGCGACAAAGCCGTCATCGGACAGCTTCTGGTGTTCGGCGCACAGGTCCCAGCCTGTCGTCGTGTAGCGCTCCATGCTCGCGCGCAAGCGCTTGTCGAGCAGGATGCTGCCGGTGTCGTAAGCGGTGCCGCAGACCAGGCAGACGCGGCGTTCCATGGAAACATGCGATTTGTCGTTCATGATGACGATCTCCGGTTACTCGGGCGGAATTGCCCGGAACCGTCGCCAGCACGGCGCAGCGCAAGCAGTCAGGGGTCGCAGACGGCCGCCAGGACGCCAGCGCGCAAGGCGCGCGCCGCCCTTGACGGCGAGAACGCCGTGATACGGTGAAGGGAACAGCAAGACCGCCTTCCCACCTCCAACGAAGGCACGGACAGGCAAGCGCAGCGCGCAGGCCCGCAAGGGCCGGAGGGTTCGTCACAAGGCGCAGCAAAAAGGGGCCGAAGCCCCTCGATCACAGCAGACCCTGTTCGGCGAAGGACACCGTGCCCTCGCTGCCGACGACGATGTGATCCAGCGTGCGAATCTCCACGATGGCCAGCGCCTCCCTGAGCCGCTGGGTCAGTACCTTGTCGGCATGGCTCGGCTCGGGGTTACCGCTGGGGTGGTTGTGCGAGAAGACCGCCGCCGCCGCATTGACCCGCAGCGCCGCCTTAACAACTTCGCGCGGGTACACCGACGCACTGTCGATGGTGCCGCGAAACAGCTCGATGTACTCGATCAGCCGATGCTTGGTGTCGAGGAACAGCGCCGCGAAGACTTCATGCTCGAAGCCGGCCAGCTTGGTGCGCAGGTAGTCCTTGACCAGCTCCGGCGACGTGAACAGCGCACCGCGCGGGATCTTCTGGTCGATGACCTGGCGGGCCGCCTCCAGAATCTGGTCAGCGGTGGCCTGCATGTAGCGCCCCTGGTCGTCACGCACCAGCAGCGAGGAATCGAAAGCGATAGAGAGTTGCGACATGATCGTGCTCCGGTTGCTCGGGCGGAATTGCCCGGAACCGGCGCCAGCACGGCGCAGCGCAAGCTGTCACAGGGTCGAAGACGGCCACGTCCGCCAGCGTGCAAAGCACGCGCAGCCCTTGACGGCGAGAACGCCGTGATACGGTGAAGGGAACAGCAAGACCGCCCACCCCCGCCCACTGCACACACCCGGCTTTCGGCAAGCGGAGCGCGCAGGCCCTCAAGGGCCGAAGGCGTCAGGGATCAAAGCCGGATGGCCGCGATTCGGCACGAAGCGCGGGGCGCAGCCCGCGAGCCCGACGGCGGTACGCCGGGACGCACGGATTCATCCCCTGAATATCCTTGTGGAGTGAACCCCATGCGGCATTTATAGTTGTCTGTCGGCCGACTGTCGTGTTGCTGTCGTGTTGTCCTTGTCCCTGGCTCCCCATACTTCGTCACGTCTGCTGAAAACGATGGAGCCACCCATGAACGCTACAGAACATGCCCAACAACCCCGCCTGCTGACGCCCGCTGAACTGGCCGCTTTCATCAAGCTGTTCCGCGAAATGCGCCAGTGGTCGCAGGAGCAGTTGTCCGCGATTTCCGGCCTCAACGTGCGAACGATCCAGCGAGTCGAACAAGGTTTGTCCGCGAGCCTCGATACCCGCCGTGCTCTTGCCCGAGCCTTCGATTTCGAAGACATAGACGCGCTCAACAAGCCGTTCGCCATTCCGTCCGAGGAAGAAGCCAAGGCGGCAAAGGAAAAGTTCGACCGGGAGCACGTCACCCTGACAGCAATTCCGCTGACCACGGGCAAGCAGTTGGCCAAGCTGGCGGAAACCTGCTCGATGGACTTGTCGGAACCGGCTTTCGAGCTGACCCGCGAGGCAGACGAAACATTCGCCATGCTGGTGGACTACCTCCGGGACTACCGGGATTGCGCCGATGCCTACAGCGAAACGCAGAAGTTCGATGTGTACGACGAAATGCAGTCCCACATCGACGCACTCAAAGCGCTTGGGGTCTCGCTGCGCTACGCCACGCGCAAGGTGCAGGTGACGTGGGGCTCAGATGCAGCGGGCACCAAGCCGATGCCCGTCACGGTGCTGTACGTAGTCGGCTTCCCGCTCGGCGAAGAACCTGAGCAATTCGCAACGCCGAAGTCCGGCGGTATCCGTCTGTAAGAACGCTCACGCTCAAGGACGAGTCGTGCCGCGAAGCTCCAGTATGAGCCGCGTGCGCTCAAGCTCTTGTTGCAGCAACTCGGCATTCGGCAGCACGGTTCGGTAGTTGGCCGCCATGACCTTGGTGGGCAACCCCTCCAGGGCGTACCGCGCCAGCGCGTGGCCCTTGTCGGCGCAGAGGATCAGGCCCACGGGCGGATTCTCGTCGGGGTACGCCCAGTGCTCCTTGGCATAGTTGCAGTACATGTGCATCTGGCCCACGTCCGCGTGGGTCAGGCTGCCCAGCTTCAAGTCGATGATGACCAGGCAGCGCAGCTTGCGATGGAAGAACAGCAGGTCCACCCGATACCAGGTCTGGTCGATGCGCAGCCGGCGCTGCCGCCCCACGAAGGTGAACCCTTCGCCCAGCTCCAGCAGAAAATCCTCCAGCCGCCGGATCAAGGCTTGTTCAAGATCGGATTCCGAATACTCGTCCTTGAGGTCCAGAAACTCCAGCACATAGGGGTCTTTGATCGCGTCGTCGGGCGTGACCGCATCCGCTGGCTTGGGCACCGCGCCCTTGGCCAGCATCGCCGCCTTGTCCTTGGACAGCGCGGTGCGCTCGTAGAACTGGCTGCCGATCTGCCGGTCGAGCTGGCGCACGCTCCACCCGCCGCGCAGGGCCTCGGCTTCGTAGAAGCGGCGGGCGTGATCGTCCTTGACCGACAGCAGCCGGACGTAGGCCGACCACGGCAGCGTGAACACCTGCGCCAGTTCGGAGAGGGCTAATTTCCGAGACACTGCCTCGGATTTCGCCGCAGCCAGCTCGTTGCCAGATTTCCGAGACAGTGTCTCGGAAATTGCAGACCAGGGGTACGCGAGGAAGAACCGGCGCATGTTCTCCAGATTGTCCGCGCTGAACCCACGCCCGAAGCGCGTGGTCAGGTCGGCGGACAGCCGGGCAATCAACCGCTCGCCGTAGCCCGCGCGCCGCTTGCCCTGTTGCTCGGCCTCCACGATGCGGCGGCCGATTTCCCAGTAGCTGGCCGTCATCAGCGCATTGACACTGCGGGCCGCCGCCTGGCGTGCAGCGTCGAGCAATTCGACGATACCGCCGTGGATGCCGGCATAGCCGGCCGGCAAGGCGGCGGGGCTTTTCCCCGCCGCCGGAAGCGTCTTCTTGCTCATGCCGCTGCCTCCTCGGCACGTCGCGCCCCGGTGATGGTCTTGCGCCGGTTCGCCACCAGTTCGGCCGCCTGGCGCACCGGGTCATCCTCGGTGTGGACGTAGCGCATGAACATCGCCACGGTCTTGTGCGCGGTGAGCGCCATGCCGACCTTGACCGGGATACCGGAGTTGGCGATGTCGGTGGCCGAGCGGTGGCGAATGCCATGCGTCCCCACATGCGTCGCACCCGCCGCCTTGAGGACGCGGCTCCAGCCGTTGTAATACTCGCCCGTGGTCAGGTGCTGCCCTGGATGGCTCGGTGACGGCAGGACGTGGGAGCAGCCTTCCTGTCGCGGTGCTGTCGAAAGCAGCCGGTGGGCTTCCTCGCTCAAGGGCTTCGACATGCCGCCGGTCTTACTGTCAGGCCAGACCACCCGCCGGTTCTCCAGATCGACCCAATCCCATTGCAGGCCGACGATTTCGGAGCGGCGGCCGGCGAACTCGAACTGCAAGCGGATCGCCAGGGGAATGACGTAGTTCTCCAGTCCCTCCGCCTCCAGCTTGTCGAGTTGGCGGAAGATTCGCCCCATGTCCTCGTCGCTGATGAGGTGAGTGGCTTTGCCGTTGGGATACATCGGGACATGGCGGCATGGGTTCGTGCCGTCGGAACGGTAGCCCCACACTTCGGCCAGGTTGAACATCCGGCGCATGACGCCGAACGTGCGGTTCGCGTCGGCTGGCTTGTGGGCCATCTTCTTCATCATCCCGGCGATGTCCGGGCGCTTCACGTCACGGACTTTCAGTCGGCCGATCATCGGGATGATGTTGCGGTCGATGACGCTCTGGTAGCCTTTCTGCGTGCTGGGCTTGTTGCGCTGTTTGGAGTAGTCCTCCATGAACTTCACGCACAGCTCCTTGACCGTCGGCGCCTTGCGCGCTTCGGCCTTGTCCGCTGCCGGATCGCCGCCCCGGCGTACCTGAGCCAGCCATTCCTGCGCCAGCGAGCGAGCCTGCTCGACGGTCAGTTCGCCGTACTGGCCCAGCGCGGGCTTGCGGCGCTCACCGGCGTTCGTCCGATACTGGAGCATGAAGACCTTGCGACCGGCTGGTGTAATCTTGCACAGGAAGCCGGGAACGAGGGTGTCGCGCAGCTCAATGGGCTGCGCCTGGGGTTGTGCCGCATCGACTGCGGACTTGGTGAGTTTGATCTTGGCCATAGCTGACTCCTTTGGAAGACCCGTTTCCAGGAGCCTCTTGGGAGCCAAGCGGACGGAAGCCGGGTCAAGTTTCGGAAAGCACCGGCATAGGATGAACTCACGTAAGTTCTTGATAAACCTGCCACAAGGGGCTGTGGCGTAGTCCAGCGAAGTTCGGTGCTGGAGTCATGCTGAAATAAAAAAAGCCGCCTGCATCGCTGCAGGCGGCCTCTGGAACCGAGCGCGGGATCATATCACCTGGTTGAGATCGACACCGAGCCCGGCCGCCACGCCTGCCCCGTAAGCGGGATCGGCCCGCAGGAAGTGCGCGATCTGGCGTAGCTGCACCTCGCGGCTGACCGAGCCCATGGCGCCTACGATGTTGCCGATCAACAGCGCTTTCTGCTCGGCATCCATCAGACGGAACAGATCGCCAGCCTGACTGAAGTAATCGTCATCAGTGCGGTGATCGTAACGGTCGGCCGCGCCGGAGAGCGCCAGCGCCGGCTCGCGATACTCGGGAGCCTGCTTGGGCGCCTGGCTGTAGCTGTTGGGCTCGTAGTTGGGCCGCGCGCCGCCATTGCCATCGAAACGCATGGCGCCATCGCGCTGGTAGTTGCTGTAGCCGCTCAAAGGCGCGTTCACTGGCAACTGCTGATAGTTGGTGCCCACCCGGTGACGCTGCGCATCGGCATAGGCGAACACGCGCCCTTGTAACATCCGATCGGGCGACAATCCGACGCCAGGCACCACATTGCTCGGAGCGAGGGCGACCTGCTCGACCTCGGCAAAGTAGTTCGCCGGGTTGCGGTTGAGCTCCAACTCGCCCACCTCGATCAGTGGAAACTCCTTTTGCGACCACACCTTGGTCACGTCGAACGGATTCACCGCCCGAGTAGCCGCCTGCTCCTCGCTCATGACCTGCATGCATACCCGCCATTTTGGGAATTCGCCACGCTCGATGGCCTCGAACAGATCGCGCTGGGCGTAATCGGGATCACTACCCGCCAGGCGCGTGGCCTCGCTCGGATGGAGGTTCTTGATGCCCTGCCGGGACTTGTAGTGCCACTTCACCCAGTGACGCTGCCCCTCGGCGTTGATCAGGCTGAAGGTATGGCTGCCGAAACCGTGCATGAAGCGATAGCCGTCCGGAATCCCCCGATCGGAGAACAGGATGGTGACCTGATGCAGCGACTCCGGCGACAGCGACCAGAAATCCCACATCGCCTGGGGGCTCTTAAGGTTGCTCTGCGCCAGACGTTTCTGGGTATGGATGAAGTCGGGAAATTTCAGTGGGTCGCGAATGAAGAACACCGGGGTATTGTTGCCGACCACGTCCCAGTTACCCTCTTCGGTATAGAAGCGCAGCGCGAAACCGCGCGGATCTCGCTCGGTGTCGGCAGAGCCGCGCTCACCACCGACGGTGGAGAAGCGAAGGAACACTGGAGTCTGCTTACCGACGGAATCGAACAGCCTGGCGCTGCTGTAGCGGCTGATATCCTGCGTCACCTTGAAGGTGCCGTAGGCCGCCGAGCCCTTGGCGTGAACGCGGCGCTCGGGGATCACCTCGCGATTGAAGTGGGCGAGCTTTTCGACCAGATGGAAGTCGTCCAGCAGCAGCGGGCCACGCGGACCTGCAGAGCGCGAATTCTGGTTGTCGGCGACCGGCACGCCACCGGCGGTGGTCAGAATGGTCTTCTGGGTCATGCTCATCTCCATGTCTAAAGCGTCTTAGAGGCCGCAACTCGGCTTGGAGAGAAGTATGAAACGAGGCGCTGCCGGGCTCAAATTCATTGACTGACTGAAGCCAATAGACTCAGACAATGATGACGGCAGCGGCCTAGAAGCGTTTCTGCGCACAAAAGAAAACGCCCCGACAAGTCGGGGCGTTTTCCTGAACTCCGCGAACCGCTACTGCGGCTCGCCGAGTCGATCCTGCTACTGCTTACTCGGCAGCTACGGCTTCACCGGCGGACTGACGATCCACCAGCTCGACATAGGCCATCGGAGCGTTGTCCCCGGCGCGGAAGCCGCACTTGAGGATGCGCAGGTAGCCACCTTGACGGTTGGCGTAGCGCTTGCCCAGATCGTTGAACAGTTTACCGACGATGGCTTTCGAACGAGTACGGTCGAAGGCCAGGCGGCGGTTTGCCACGCTGTCTTCCTTGGCCAGGGTGATCAGCGGCTCGGCAACGCGACGCAGCTCCTTGGCTTTCGGCAGGGTGGTTTTGATCAGTTCGTGCTCGAACAGCGACACCGCCATGTTCTGGAACATGGCCTTGCGGTGGGCGCTGGTGCGGCTCAGGTGACGGCCACTTTTACGATGACGCATGATTGAAATTCCTTACCAAACTTTCGGTTCGGTGATTACGGACGATCAGGCAGTAGCCTTGTCGTCCTTCTTCAGACTTGCCGGCGGCCAGTTATCGAGGCGCATACCGAGGGACAGACCGCGGGAAGCCAGAACGTCCTTGATCTCGGTCAGGGACTTCTTGCCAAGGTTCGGAGTTTTCAACAGCTCGACTTCGGTGCGCTGGATCAGATCACCGATGTAGTAGATGTTCTCCGCCTTGAGGCAGTTGGCCGAACGCACGGTCAGCTCCAGGTCGTCGACCGGGCGCAGCAGGATCGGATCGATCTCGTCTTCCTGCTCCACAACAACAGGCTCGCTGTCACCCTTGAGGTCCACGAACGCGGCCAGCTGCTGCTGCAGGATGGTCGCGGCACGACGGATGGCCTCTTCAGGGTCCAGGGTACCGTTGGTTTCCAGATCGATGACGAGCTTGTCCAGGTTGGTACGCTGCTCGACGCGAGCGTTTTCGACAACGTAGGCAACACGGCGAACCGGGCTGAACGAAGAGTCGAGCTGCAAGCGACCAATGCTGCGGCTTTCATCTTCATCGCTCTGGCGCGAGTCGGCGGGCTCATAGCCGCGACCACGAGCGATTTTCAGCTTCATGTTCAGTGCGCCATTGGACGCCAGGTTGGCGATCACATGGTCGCCATTGACGATCTCGACATCGTGATCCAGCTGAATATCGGAAGCAGTGACCGCGCCCGAACCCTTCTTGCTCAGGTTCAGCGTGACTTCGTCACGGCCGTGCAGCTTGATCGCGAGGCCTTTCAGGTTGAGCAGGATCTCAATTACGTCTTCCTGCACACCTTCGATGGCACTGTACTCATGGAGTACGCCATCGATCTCGGCCTCGACGACTGCACAGCCGGGCATGGAGGACAACAGGATGCGACGCAGCGCGTTGCCCAGGGTATGGCCGAAACCGCGCTCGAGAGGCTCGAGCGTGATCTTGGCGCGGGTCGAACTGACCACCTGCACATCGATATGGCGGGGGGTCAGGAACTCATTTACCGAACTCTGCATGGATACACCTATTTTCTAGCCCTTACTTGGAGTAGAGCTCGACAATCAGGTTTTCGTTGATGTCGGCGGACAGATCACTACGAGCCGGCACATTCTTGAATACGCCAGTCTTTTTCTCGGTGTCCACTTCGACCCACTCGACGCGACCGCGCTGAGCGCACAGATCGAGCGCTTGAACGATACGCAGCTGATTCTTCGACTTCTCGCGAACGGCTACCACGTCACCCGGGCGAACCTGGAAGGACGGGATGTTTACCGTTTTACCGTTGATGCTGATCGCTTTGTGCGAAACCAACTGGCGGGATTCGGAACGGGTGGAACCGAAGCCCATGCGATAGACGACGTTGTCCAGACGGCACTCGAGCAGTTGCAGGAGGTTCTCACCGGTAGCGCCTTTACGACCGGCAGCTTCCTTGTAGTAACCGCTGAACTGACGCTCAAGTACACCGTAGATACGACGAACTTTCTGCTTCTCGCGCAGCTGGGTACCGTAGTCGGACAGACGACCACGGCGCTGGCCGTGAACGCCCGGCGGTTGCTCGATATTGCATTTCGATTCAAGCGCGCGCGCACCACTCTTCAGGAAGAGATCAGTGCCTTCGCGACGGGACAGTTTGCATTTGGGACCAATGTAACGAGCCATTTCTCACTGTCTCCTATTACACGCGACGCTTCTTCGGCGGACGGCATCCGTTATGCGGGATGGGCGTCACGTCGGTGATGCTGGCGATTTTGTAACCGCAGCCATTGAGTGCGCGCACAGCGGACTCACGACCAGGGCCAGGGCCTTTGACGTTGACGTCAAGGTTTTTCAGACCGTATTCCAGAGCAGCTTGACCTGCGCGTTCTGCTGCCACCTGGGCGGCGAACGGAGTGCTCTTACGCGAGCCACGGAAACCCGAGCCCCCGGAAGTAGCCCAGGACAACGCGTTGCCCTGACGGTCAGTGATGGTAACGATGGTGTTGTTGAAAGACGCGTGGATGTGGGCGATCCCATCAACCACTGTCTTTTTGACTTTTTTACGAGGACGAGCAGCTGGCTTAGCCATGACTTAATTCCTGTCGATTCGCGGGCGCAATTACTTGCGGATCGGCTTACGCGGACCCTTGCGGGTACGGGCGTTGGTCTTGGTACGCTGACCACGAACCGGCAAGCCGCGACGGTGACGCAGGCCGCGATAGCAACCCAGGTCCATCAGACGCTTGATGTTCATGTTGATTTCGCGGCGCAGGTCACCTTCAGTGGTGAGCTTTGCAACTTCGCCACGCAGCTGTTCGATCTGCTCGTCGGACAGATCCTTGATCTTTGCCGCCGGGTTGACCCCGGTGGTGGCGCAAATGGTTTGCGCCGTGGTGCGACCAACACCGTAGATGTAGGTCAGCGAGATAACAGTATGCTTGTTATCTGGAATGTTGACGCCTGCAATACGGGCCATTCAGTGGAACTCCAATTGACAGCTACCTACGCCCCGGAAGCCAAGAAAAGGGCGCGAGATATTAGCGCTGTAATAACAAATAAGCAACCCGGCAGCGCACTAGCTGCCGGGTTATCGACGCTCAGGTCACTCAGCCTTGGCGCTGCTTGTGACGCGGCTCCGCGCTGCAGATCACGCGCACGACACCGTCGCGACGAATGATTTTGCAGTTGCGGCACAGCTTTTTCACCGATGCACGAACTTTCATCACCAACTCCTCGAACCTTACGGACGTATCAGCGGAGCATTCCGCCGCCATAGCCCTTCAGGTTGGCTTTCTTCATCAGGGATTCGTACTGGTGCGAAACGAGGTGGGATTGCACTTGGGCCATAAAGTCCATGACAACCACAACAACGATCAGCAACGAAGTCCCGCCAAGGTAGAACGGTACGTTGGCAGCCACCACCAGGAACTGGGGCAGCAGGCACACGGCCGTCATGTACAGAGCACCGAACATGGTCAAGCGGGTCAGAACGCCATCGATATAGCGCGCCGACTGCTCACCCGGACGGATACCCGGAATAAAGGC
Source organism: Pseudomonas sp. PS02288 (assembly GCF_029959715.1). Classification (NCBI taxonomy): domain Bacteria; kingdom Pseudomonadati; phylum Pseudomonadota; class Gammaproteobacteria; order Pseudomonadales; family Pseudomonadaceae; genus Pseudomonas; species Pseudomonas sp. PS02288. The sequence continues at coordinate 12,858 of NZ_JASCPA010000044.1, forward strand.
ACCGGACTTCTTCAGGTTTTCCGCTACGTCTTTCGGGTTGAACATCAATGCCGTGTAGAAGAAGCAGAAGAAGATAATCCCTGCACTAAACAGCAGAATGTTCAACGGCTGACCAGGAGCGATCGCCTGCGAGATATCCTGCAACCAGCTCATGTTGCTGGACTGGCCGAACCACTGCCCCAGCGAGGCCGGGAACAGCAGGATACTGCTGGCGAAAATGGCCGGAATAACGCCCGCCATGTTTACTTTCAACGGTAAGTGGCTGGTCTGCGCAGCGAAGACCTTGCGGCCCTGCTGACGCTTCGCGTAGTGCACTGCAATACGACGCTGACCACGCTCGATGAACACCACGAAACCGATGATCGCCACCGCTAGCAAACCGACAGCCAGCAACGCGATGATATTGATATCGCCCTGCCTGGCCGACTCGAAGGACTGCCCGATCGCACGCGGCAGGCCGGCGACGATGCCAGAGAAAATCAGCATCGAGATACCGTTACCCACGCCGCGCTCGGTGATCTGCTCACCCAGCCACATCATGAACATCGCCCCCGCCACGAAGGTTGAGACAGCCACGAAGTAGAAGCCGAAATCGATCGAGAACGCCACGCCCTGACTGGCAAGACCAACGGACATGCCGATGGCCTGAACAATCGCCAGCACCAGAGCGCCATAACGGGTGTATTGGCTGATCTTGCGTCGACCAGCCTCACCTTCCTTCTTCAACTGCTCCAGCTGCGGGCTTACGGCGGTCATCAGCTGCATGATGATCGATGCCGAGATGTACGGCATGATCCCCAACGCAAAGATGCTCATCCGCTCCAGCGCGCCGCCGGAAAACATGTTGAACAAGCTAAGAATGGTCCCCTCATTCTGCCGAAACAGATCCGCCAGCCGGTCCGGATTGATACCCGGCACTGGGATGTGCGCCCCTATCCGATAGACGATGATCGCCAGGAACAGGAAGCGCAGCCGAGCCCAGAGTTCGGACAACCCGCCATTGCTGAGCGCAGAGAGAGCACCTTGCTTAGCCATTTAGTCCTCGAATTTGCCGCCAGCTGCTTCGATGGCCGCACGCGCACCTTTGGTGGCGGCGATGCCTTTCAGGGTGACAGCGCGAGTAACGTCACCGGACAGCATGATTTTCACACGCTGAACGCTTTGGTTGATCACGTTGGCATCCTTGAGCGACTGCAGAGTCACGATATCGCCTTCTACTTTGGCCAGCTCGGAGGTACGCACCTCTGCGCGATCCATGGCTTTCAGCGAAACGAAACCGAACTTCGGCAGACGGCGATGCAGCGGCTGTTGACCACCTTCAAAGCCAGGAGCGATGGTGCCACCGGAGCGGGAGGTCTGACCTTTGTGGCCACGGCCACCGGTCTTGCCCAAGCCACTACCGATACCACGGCCCGGACGATGCTTTTCGCGACGGGAACCCGGCGCCGGACTCAGATCATTGAGTTTCATCGATTAACCCTCGACGCGCAGCATGTAGTAAGCCTTGTTGATCATCCCGCGATTTTCGGGAGTATCCAGGACTTCTACAGTGTGACCGATGCGACGCAGACCCAGACCCTTAACGCACAGTTTGTGGTTGGGGATACGGCCGGTCATGCTTTTGATTAGCGTAACTTTTACGGTAGCCATGATCAGAAGATCTCCTCAACGCTCTTGCCGCGCTTGGCAGCAATGGACGAAGGGGACTGCATGGTCTTCAGACCCTTGAAAGTGGCATGAACCACGTTCACCGGGTTTGTCGAGCCATAGCACTTGGCCAAAACGTTCTGCACACCAGCCACTTCCAGCACGGCACGCATGGCGCCGCCGGCGATGATCCCGGTACCTTCAGAAGCCGGCTGCATGAACACCTTGGAGGCGCCATGTGCGGACTTGATCGCGTACTGCAGGGTGGTGCCGTTCAGATCGACTTGGATCATGTTACGACGCGCAGCTTCCATCGCTTTCTGGATAGCAGCAGGCACTTCACGGGACTTGCCACGACCGAAGCCGACACGACCCTTGCCATCACCAACGACGGTCAGAGCGGTGAAGGTGAAGATACGACCACCCTTCACGGTCTTGGCGACGCGGTTAACCTGCACCAGTTTTTCGACGTAGCCTTCGTCGCGACTGTCGTCGCGATTATCGCGATCGCGTCTTTGCTCGTTATTTGCCATAACTTAGAACTCCAGCCCGCCTTCACGAGCAGCATCAGCCAGCGCCTTGACGCGGCCGTGGTACTTGAAGCCAGAACGATCGAACGCTACCTGGGTGACGCCAGCTGCTTTCGCACGCTCGGCAACCAACAGACCGACCTTCTTGGCCGCGTCGACATTGCCGGTGGCAGCGTCACGCAGTTCTTTGTCCAAGGTCGAAGCGCTGGCCAGGACCTTGCCGCCGTCGGCCGAAAGGACCTGGGCGTAGATGTGCTGGGAAGAGCGGTACACACAAAGGCGTACGGTTTCCAGCTCGCGCATCTTCAGGCGTGCCTTGCGAGCGCGACGCAGACGAGTTTCTTTCTTTACGCTCATTTGCTATGCCCTACTTCTTCTTAGCTTCTTTACGACGGACGACTTCGTCCGAGTAACGCACGCCTTTGCCTTTGTAAGGCTCTGGCGGACGGAAGTCGCGGATCTCGGCAGCCACCTGACCGACCAGTTGCTTGTCGATACCCTTGATCAGGATATCGGTCTGGCTGGGGGTTTCTGCGGTGATGCCTTGCGGCAGCTCATAATCCACCGGGTGCGAGAAGCCGAGAGCCAGGGACAGCACTTGACCTTTGGCTTGCGCCTTGTAACCAACACCAACCAGCTGGAGCTTGCGCTCGAAGCCTTGGCTAACGCCAATTACCATGTTGTTGACCAACGCACGGGTGGTACCGGCCATGGCTTTGTTCTGCAGGTCGCCATTGCGAGCAGCGAAGCGCAGCTCACCGGATTCCTGTAGCACTTCCACGGACGGATGCACATTCAGTTCGAGAGCGCCCTTGGCACCCTTCACCGAAAGCTGCTGACCGGCGAGATTGATCTCAACTCCAGCGGGCAGCTTGACGGGGTTCTTAGCAACGCGAGACATGCTTATCCCCCCCTTAAAACACAGTGCAAAGCACTTCGCCGCCAACGCCAGCGGCGCGAGCAGCGCGATCAGTCATCACACCTTTGTTGGTGGAGACGATCGAAACGCCCAGGCCGCCACGAACTTTCGGCAGCTGGTCGACGGATTTGTACTGGCGCAGGCCAGGACGGCTGACGCGCTTCAGCTCCTCGATGACCGGACGGCCTTCGAAGTACTTCAGCTCGATAGACAGCTGCGGCTTGATATCGCTGCTGATCTGGAAACCCGTGATGTAACCCTCGCTCTTCAGAACGTTGGCTACCGCCACCTTCAGCGTGGAAGACGGCATGCTTACGACGGTCTTCTCAGCCATCTGGGCATTACGGATACGAGTTAGCATGTCCGCTAACGGGTCCTGCATACTCATGGGCTAGTTGCTCCTAATACAAGAAAAACGGCCTTACGGCTCACTAGTCACCAAGAACCGAGGGGCAATTCAAAAGCCCTGGCTCTGGCGAGCCGGCAATTCTAGAGACTGTTCATAAACGAATCAAGCCCCAAAGGGGCTTGATTCAATAAGCGATCAAATAAGCGCGGATCTGGTTAACTCCGCCTGCTCATCCGGCGCTCGATTACCAGCTGGCCTTGACCAGACCTGGTACGTCACCGCGCATGGCGGCCTGGCGCAGCATGTTACGACCGAGGCCGAACTTGCGATACACGCCATGCGGACGACCGGTCAGGCGGCAGCGGTTACGCAGGCGCGAGGCGCTGGCGTCACGGGGCTGCTTCTGCAAGGCGACCTGGGCTTCCCAGCGCGCTTCCGGACTGGTGTTCGGATTGGCGATGGTAGCTTTCAGCTCGGCACGCTTCTTGGCGTACTTGGCTACCGTTTGCTGACGCTTCAGCTCACGGTTTTTCATGCTCTGTTTGGCCATTTCCTACTCCAATCAGTTGCGGAACGGGAAGTTGAAGGCGCGCAGCAGCGCACGACCTTCATCATCGGTACGGGCAGTGGTAGTCAGGGTGATGTCCAGACCGCGCAGTGCATCGATTTTGTCGTAATCGATTTCCGGGAAGATGATCTGCTCTTTCACGCCCATGCTGTAGTTGCCACGACCATCGAAGGACTTGGCATTCAGGCCGCGGAAGTCACGCACGCGCGGCAGGGAGATGGCGAGCAGACGATCGAGGAATTCGTACATCCGATCGCGACGCAGGGTAACCTTGATACCGATCGGCCAGCCTTCGCGCACCTTGAAACCGGCGATCGACTTGCGAGCGTAGGTAACAATGGCTTTCTGGCCAGTGATCTTCTCCAGGTCGGCAACAGCGTGCTCGATGACTTTCTTGTCGCCGATCGCTTCGCCAAGACCCATGTTCAGGGTGATTTTAGTAACGCGCGGAACTTCCATCACGTTCGCCAGCTGAAGCTGTTCTTTCAGCTTGGGCGCGATTTCCTTCCGATAAATCTCTTTCAGTCGTGCCATGGTGATTTACCTAGCGATGCTCAAGCATCGACCGCTTTTTGGGTCGACTTGAAGACACGAATTTTCTTGCCTTCTTCTACCTTGAAACCAACGCGGTCAGCCTTGTTGGTTTCGGCATTGAAGATGGCGACGTTGGAGACGTGCAGAGGCGCCTCCTTCTCGACGATACCGCCTTGTACGCCCGACATCGGGTTCGGCTTGGTATGGCGCTTCACCAGGTTGATCCCACCAACGACCAGACGGTCGTCAGCGAGAACCTTGAGCACCTTGCCACGCTTGCCCTTGTCTTTGCCGGCGATGACGATGATCTCGTCGTCACGACGAATCTTTTGCATGACGGCTTCTCCTTACAGCACTTCGGGGGCGAGCGAGACGATCTTCATGAACTTCTCAGAGCGAAGTTCACGAGTCACCGGCCCGAAGATACGGGTGCCGATCGGCTCCTGCTTGTTGTTCAGCAGAACAGCCGCGTTGCCGTCGAAGCGGATGATGGAACCATCCGGACGACGAACGCCGTGACGAGTGCGGACCACGACAGCGGTCATCACTTGGCCTTTCTTCACCTTGCCGCGAGGAATTGCTTCCTTCACGGTTACTTTGATGATGTCACCGATGCCGGCATAGCGACGATGCGAGCCGCCGAGCACCTTGATGCACATTACGCGACGTGCGCCGCTGTTATCGGCGACATCGAGCATGGATTGAGTCTGAATCATACCTTTCTCCGACCCTTAGTCTCTTAGACTTCCACCGCGCGCTCGACGACTTCCACCAGCATCCAAGACTTAGTCTTGGCCAGCGGACGGGTCTCGCGAATGGTGACCTTGTCGCCGATACGGCACTGGTTGGTTTCATCGTGAGCGTGCAACTTGGTCGAACGCTTGACGTACTTACCGTAGATCGGGTGCTTTACGCGGCGCTCGATCAGGACGGTGATGGTTTTGTCCATCTTGTCGCTGACGACACGGCCGGTCAGCGTACGGACGGTTTTCTGAGCTTCAGCCATGATCACTTACCTGCTTGCTGGTTGAGCACAGTTTTCACGCGAGCGATGTCGCGCTTCACTTGCGAGAGCAGGTGAGACTGCCCCAACTGGCCAGTTGCCTTCTGCATGCGCAGATTGAACTGGTCGCGCAGCAGGCCGAGCAGTTGCTCGTTCAGCTGCTGAACCGATTGTTCACGAAGTTCATTCGCTTTCATCACATCACCGTCCGCTTAACAAAGGAGGTGGCGAGCGGCAGCTTTGCAGCAGCCAGGGCGAATGCTTCGCGCGCCAGCTCTTCGGAAACACCCTCGATCTCGTAAAGCACCTTGCCCGGCTGAATCTGGGCTACCCAGTACTCGACGTTGCCCTTCCCTTTACCCATACGAACTTCGAGGGGCTTCTTGGTGACAGGCTTATCGGGGAAAACGCGGATCCAGATCTTGCCGCCACGTTTCACGTGACGGGTCAGGGCCCGGCGTGCGGATTCGATCTGACGAGCGGTGAGACGACCACGGGCTACGGACTTCAGAGCAAACTCGCCGAAGCTGACTTTGCTACCGCGCTGAGCCAGACCACGGTTGTGGCCGGTCATCTGCTTGCGGAACTTCGTACGCTTTGGTTGCAACATTTGGCGTACTCCTTACTTAGCGGCTTTTTTACGAGGCGCGGGCGCTTGAGGTTTCAGTTCTTCCTGGCGACCACCAATCACTTCGCCTTTGAAGATCCAAACCTTCACACCGATCACACCGTAAGTGGTGTGCGCTTCGTACGTGGCATAGTCGATGTCGGCACGCAGGGTGTGCAGAGGCACACGACCTTCGCGATACCACTCGGTACGGGCAATCTCTGCACCGCCCAAACGACCGCTCACTTGGATTTTGATGCCCTTGGCACCAATACGCATGGCGTTCTGTACAGCGCGCTTCATGGCGCGACGGAACATCACACGACGCTCCAGCTGCTGAGCAACGCTCTGTGCAACCAACATACCGTCGAGCTCCGGCTTGCGGATCTCTTCGATGTTGATGTGCACGGGCACACCCATTTGCTTGGTCAGGTCCTGACGCAGCTTCTCAACATCTTCACCTTTCTTGCCGATCACAATGCCGGGACGAGCGGTGTGGATGGTGATGCGTGCGGTTTGTGCCGGACGATGAATGTCGATACGGCTTACGGACGCGCTTTTTAGTTTGTCTTGGAGGTACTCACGAACCTTCAGGTCGGCGAGCAGATAATCGGCATAAGTGCGCTTATCGGCATACCAAACGGAGGTGTGCTCCTTGACGATTCCCAGGCGAATGCCAGTGGGATGTACTTTCTGACCCATCTGAACGACTCCGTTACTTGTCCGCAACCTTGACAGTGATATGGCAAGACCGCTTGACGATGCGATCAGCGCGGCCTTTGGCACGCGGCATGATGCGCTTCAGCGAACGCCCCTCGTTGACGAAGACCGTGGAAACCTTGAGGTCGTCCACGTCAGCGCCTTCGTTGTGCTCGGCGTTGGCTACGGCCGACTCCAGCACTTTCTTCATGATCTCGGCAGCTTTCTTACTACTGAAAGCCAGGAGGTTGAGCGCTTCGCCCACCTTCTTCCCGCGGATCTGGTCGGCGACCAAGCGGGCTTTCTGGGCGGAGATTCGAGCGCCCGACAGCTTAGCGGCTACTTCCATCGTTCCTTACCCCTTAACGCTTGGCTTTCTTGTCAGCCGCGTGCCCACGATAAGTGCGGGTACCGGCGAACTCGCCCAGTTTGTGGCCGACCATGTCTTCGTTCACGAGAACGGGGACATGCTGACGACCGTTATGCACAGCAATGGTCAGACCGACCATTTGCGGCAGGATGATAGAGCGACGCGACCAGGTTTTAACCGGCTTGCGATCGTTCTTTTCCGCCGCCACTTCGACTTTCTTCAACAGGTGAAGGTCGATGAAAGGACCTTTTTTCAGAGAACGTGGCACAGTCGTATACCTCTATTTACTTGCGGCGGCGGACGATCATTTTGTCGGTGCGCTTGTTCGCACGAGTCTTCGCGCCCTTGGTCGGGAAGCCCCATGGAGACACCGGATGACGGCCACCAGAGGTACGACCTTCACCACCACCGTGCGGGTGGTCTACCGGGTTCATTGCCACACCGCGAACGGTCGGGCGAACACCACGCCAGCGCTTGGCACCGGCTTTACCCAGCGAACGCAGGCTGTGCTCGGAGTTCGAGACTTCGCCCAGGGTCGCACGGCATTCGGACAGCACTTTGCGCATCTCGCCGGAGCGAAGACGCAGGGTTACGTAGACACCCTCACGAGCGACCAGCTGAGCCGAAGCACCAGCGGAACGCGCGATCTGTGCACCCTTACCTGGTTTCAGCTCAATACCGTGAACGGTGGAACCGACCGGAATGTTGCGCAGCTGCAGAGTGTTACCGGCCTTGATCGGCGCGTGAGCACCAGAGATCAGCTGGTCGCCAGCGCTCACGCCCTTCGGCGCGATGATGTAACGACGCTCGCCGTCTGCGTAAAGCAGCAGAGCGATGTGCGCGGTACGATTAGGGTCATATTCGATACGCTCAACGGTGGCAGGAATGCCATCCTTGTTGCGACGAAAATCGACGAGACGGTAATGCTGCTTGTGACCACCACCGATATGACGGGTAGTGATGCGACCGTTGTTGTTACGGCCGCCGGACTTCGACTTCTTCTCCAACAGGGGAGCGTAAGGCGCGCCTTTGTGCAGGTCCTGGTTGACAACCTTGACCACGAAACGGCGGCCAGCGGAAGTCGGTTTGCATTTAACGATTGCCATGATGCACCCCTTTACTCAGCGCTGTTGGCGAAATCGAGATCCTGGCCCGGCTGAAGAGCGATGTACGCCTTCTTCCAGTCGTTACGCTTGCCCAGGCCGCGAGCAGTACGCTTGGTCTTGCCCTGAACATTCAGGGTACTGACCTTGGCGACTTTCACGCTGAACAGGCTTTCGACGGCCTTCTTGATTTCCAGCTTGGTTGCATCAGTGGCAACCTTGAAAACGAATTGGCTCTTGCTGTCCGCCAGCCCGGTGGCTTTCTCGGAGACGTGCGGACCAAGCAGCACTTTGAATACGCGTTCCTGGTTCATCCCAGCAGCTCCTCGAATTTCTTCACGGCCGACACGGTGATCAGCACCTTGTCGTAGGCGATGAGGCTGACCGGATCGGAACCCTGGACATCACGCACATCAACGTGCGGCAGGTTGCGGGCAGCCAGGTACAGGTTCTGGTCGAGCGCATCGGTAACGATCAGCACGTCGTTCAGACCCAGGCCATCCAGCTTGCTCAGCAGGCCTTTGGTTTTCGGAGCATCGACGGCGAAGTCTTCAACCACGACCAGACGCTCGGAGCGCACCAGCTCGGAGAGGATGGAGCGCAGAGCTGCGCGATACATCTTCTTGTTGAGCTTCTGCGAGTGATCCTGCGGCTTGGCAGCGAAGGTGGTACCACCGGAGCGCCAGATGGGGCTGCGGATTGTGCCAGCACGAGCACGACCGGTGCCCTTCTGACGCCACGGCTTCTTGCCACCGCCGCGAACCTCGGAGCGGGTCTTCTGTGCGCGAGTGCCTTGACGGCCACCAGCCATATAGGCAACGACAGCCTGGTGAACCAGAGTCTCGTTGAACTCGCCACCGAAAGTGCTTTCGGAAACTTCGATCGCCTGAGCGCCATTTACATTCAATTGCATCTCAGCATTCCCCCTTAACCGCGAGCCTTGGCAGCCGGACGCACGACGACATCACCGCCGGTAGCGCCAGGAACGGCACCCTTGACCAGCAGCAGATTACGTTCAGCATCGACACGCACAACTTCCAGGGACTGTACGGTCACGCGCTCAGCGCCCATGTGACCGGACATTTTCTTGCCCTTGAATACACGACCAGGAGTCTGGCACTGGCCAATGGAGCCCGGGACGCGGTGGGATACGGAGTTACCGTGAGTGTTGTCCTGACCACGGAAATTCCAGCGCTTGATGGTACCGGCAAAGCCTTTACCCTTGGACTGACCAGTGACATCCACCAGTTGGCCCGCCTGGAAAATTTCAGCATTGATCTGATCACCAGCCTGGTAGTCGCCTTCTTCAAGACGGAACTCCCAGACGCCACGACCAGCAGCGACGTTCGCCTTGGCGAAGTGACCGGCTTGCGCCTTGGTCACGCGAGAGGCACGACGCTCACCGACAGTTACCTGCACGGCGCGATAGCCATCGCTCTCTTCATTCTTGAACTGGGTGACGCGATTCGGCTCGATCTCAATGACCGTGACCGGAATGGAGACACCATCTTCGGTGAAAATGCGGGTCATGCCGCACTTACGACCGATTACACCAATAGTCATGTTGTAACCTCATGAGTGTACGGGGCTTTCACCCGCTATGGCCGCCCATTTCAGAGCGTTACACGACTAGCTCCGAGGGGAGTTAGCCGAGGCTGATCTGCACTTCAACGCCAGCCGCAAGATCGAGCTTCATCAGCGCGTCGACGGTTTTGTCCGTCGGCTGAACGATGTCCAGCACACGCTTATGGGTACGAATTTCATACTGGTCGCGCGCGTCTTTGTTGACGTGCGGAGAAACCAGAACGGTGTACCGCTCCTTACGGGTAGGCAGAGGAATCGGACCACGCACCTGAGCACCAGTACGTTTCGCGGTTTCCACGATTTCCTGGGTAGATTGATCAATCAGGCGATGGTCAAAAGCCTTCAACCGAATACGGATTTGTTGGTTTTGCATTTGACAGACTCCAAGTTGCCTTCCCCACCGAGCGCAATACGCCCGATAAAAGGAGGCGTGATTGTACGGATGCACTCTTGGGGTGTCAATAAATGATCAACAAATAGAAAAGGCCCCCGAAGGGGCCTTTTCACAGCGACCGTCGATTACTCGATGATCTTGGCAACCACGCCGGCGCCAACGGTACGACCACCTTCGCGAATCGCGAAGCGCAGGCCGTCTTCCATGGCGATCGGAGCGATCAGGGTGACAACCATCTTGATGTTGTCGCCCGGCATTACCATCTCTACGCCTTCCGGCAGTTCGCAGTTACCGGTTACGTCGGTAGTGCGGAAGTAGAACTGCGGACGGTAGCCTTTGAAGAACGGGGTGTGACGACCGCCTTCTTCCTTGCTCAGCACGTACACTTCAGCTTCGAACTTGGTGTGCGGCTTGATGGTGCCCGGCTTGGCCAGTACTTGGCCGCGCTCGACGTCTTCACGCTTGGTACCGCGCAGCAGCACGCCAACGTTCTCGCCAGCACGACCTTCGTCGAGCAGCTTGCGGAACATTTCAACGCCGGTACAGGTGGTCTTGGTCGTGGCACGAATACCGACGATCTCGACTTCTTCCTGGATCTTGACGATACCGCGCTCGACACGACCGGTTACCACAGTGCCGCGACCGGAGATCGAGAACACGTCTTCGATCGGCATCAGGAACGGACGATCGATGGCACGCTCGGGCTCCGGAATGTAGGAGTCCAGGGTCTCGACCAGCTTACGAACGGCGCTAACGCCCATTTCGTTGTCGTCCTGACCGTTCAGCGCCATCAGCGCCGAGCCGATCACGATCGGAGTGTCGTCGCCCGGGAAGTCGTAGGTCGACAACAGGTCACGCACTTCCATTTCGACCAGCTCGAGCAGCTCGGCGTCATCGACCATGTCAGCCTTGTTCAGGAACACGACGATGTAAGGAACGCCAACCTGACGCGACAGCAGAATGTGCTCGCGGGTTTGCGGCATCGGGCCGTCGGCAGCCGAGCAGACCAGGATGGCGCCGTCCATCTGCGCAGCACCGGTGATCATGTTCTTCACATAGTCAGCGTGACCGGGGCAGTCGACGTGAGCGTAGTGACGAATGGCCGAGTCGTACTCAACGTGGGAGGTGTTGATGGTGATACCGCGTGCCTTTTCTTCCGGCGCGTTATCGATCTGGTCGAAGTTACGCGCGGAACCGCCCCAAGTCTCAGCACAGACTTTGGTCAGAGCAGCTGTCAGCGTGGTCTTGCCATGGTCGACGTGACCGATGGTGCCGACGTTGACGTGCGGTTTGTTACGTTCGAATTTTTCCTTAGCCACGACAGTAAACCTCTTACTTAAAGGGCTGAATCAACCTTGTTTTTTGACAATGGCTTCGACGATGTTCGACGGAGCCTCGGAGTATTTCGAAAATTCCATGGAGTAGCTAGCGCGACCCTGGGACATGGAGCGGACATCGGTCGCATAACCGAACATCTCACCCAACGGAACTTCGGCGCGGATCACTTTACCGGAAACCGTATCTTCCATGCCCTGAATCAGGCCGCGACGACGGTTCAGGTCACCCATCACGTCACCCATGTAGTCTTCAGGCGTAACAACTTCAACCTTCATGATCGGCTCAAGCACAACGGCGCCGCCTTTCGCGGACAGTTGCTTGGTCGCCATGGAGGCAGCCACCTTGAACGCCATCTCGTTGGAGTCGACGTCGTGGTAGGAACCATCGAATACAGTCGCCTTCAGGCCGATGAGCGGATAACCGGCAACAACGCCGTTCTTCATCTGCTCTTCGATACCCTTCTGGATGGCCGGGATGTATTCCTTCGGAATCACACCACCCACCACTTCGTTGACGAACTGCAGGCCTTCTTGACCCTCGTCGGCCGGCGCGAAGCGAACCCAGCAGTGACCGAACTGGCCACGACCGCCGGACTGGCGAACAAACTTGCCTTCGATTTCACAGGACTTCGTGATTTTCTCACGATAGGAAACCTGCGGCTTGCCGATGTTGGCTTCGACGTTGAACTCGCGGCGCATACGGTCGACCAGGATATCCAGGTGCAACTCGCCCATGCCGGAGATGATCGTCTGGCCGGTTTCTTCATCGGTCTTGACGCGGAACGACGGATCTTCCTGGGCGAGCTTGCCCAGAGCGATACCCATCTTTTCCTGGTCGTCCTTGGTCTTCGGCTCAACAGCTACCGAGATGACCGGCTCCGGGAAGTCCATACGAACAAGGATAATCGGCTTGTCGGCCGAGCACAGGGTGTCACCAGTGGTGACGTCCTTCATGCCGATCAGGGCCGCGATGTCGCCAGCGCGCACTTCCTTGATCTCTTCGCGGGTGTTGGCATGCATCTGCACCATACGACCCACGCGCTCTTTTTTGCCCTTGACCGAGTTGATCACGCCGTCACCGGAGCTCAACACGCCCGAGTAGACGCGCGCGAAGGTCAGGGTACCCACGAACGGGTCGGTAGCGATCTTGAACGCCAGAGCCGAGAAAGGCTCGCTGTCGTCTGCATGACGCTCCATTTCGACGGACTCGTCATCCGGGTCGGAACCCTTGATGGCAGGAATGTCGACGGGAGCCGGCAGGTAATCGACAACGGCGTCGAGAACCAAGGGAACGCCCTTGTTCTTGAACGAGGAACCGCAAACGGCAAGGACGATTTCACCAGCGATGGTGCGCTGACGCAGGGCGGCCTTGATTTCCTCGTTGGAGAGCTCTTCGCCTTCGAGGTACTTGTTCATCAGCTCTTCGTTGGCTTCGGCCGCAGCCTCAACCATGTTGCTGCGCCACTCTTCAGCCAGCTCCTGCAGCTCGGCCGGGATCGCTTCGCGACGCGGGGCCATACCCTTGTCGGCGTCGTCCCAGTAAACCGCTTCCATGGTCATCAGATCGATCTGACCCTGGAAGTTGTCCTCGGCACCGATGGCCAACTGGATCGGCACCGGAGTGTGACCCAGACGCTGCTTGATCTGACCGACGACACGAAGGAAGTTCGCGCCGGCACGGTCCATCTTGTTCACGTAGACAAGACGCGGAACGCCGTACTTGTTGGCCTGACGCCATACGGTTTCCGACTGCGGCTCGACACCGGAGGTACCGCAGAACACCACGACCGCGCCGTCGAGTACGCGCAGCGAGCGCTCTACTTCGATGGTGAAGTCAACGTGCCCGGGGGTATCGATGATGTTGAAGCGATAGCTGTCTTTGTGCTGCTTAACGGAACCCGACCAGAAGGCGGTAGTAGCGGCGGAGGTGATGGTGATACCACGCTCCTGCTCCTGCACCATCCAGTCCATGGTCGCGGCGCCATCATGCACCTCGCCCATTTTGTGGTTTACGCCGGTGTAAAAAAGGACGCGCTCGGTGGTGGTGGTTTTGCCAGCATCCACGTGGGCGACGATACCGATGTTACGGTAGCGGTTAATCGGTGTAGTACGAGCCATAAAGCCCTCGCAAAGTTAGTGGGTGCAGGACTTAGAAACGGTAGTGCGAGAACGCTTTGTTAGCTTCAGCCATCCGATGCACGTCTTCACGCTTCTTCACAGCAGCGCCTTTGCCTTCCGAGGCGTCCAGCAGCTCGCCAGCGAGACGCAGAGCCATGGACTTCTCGCCGCGCTTGCGCGCCGAGTCAACCAGCCAGCGCATGGCCAGCGCATTACGACGGGACGGACGAACTTCGACCGGAACCTGGTAAGTCGCACCGCCTACACGGCGGGACTTCACTTCGACCAGCGGAGCGATGGCGTCGAGAGCTTTCTCGAAGAGTTCCAGGGGGTCAGCGTTCTTGCGCTCTTTGACCTTGTCCAGAGCACCGTAAACGATGCGCTCGGCCACGGCCTTCTTGCCGCTTTCCATCACGTGGTTCATGAATTTGGCGAGAATCAGACTTCCGTATTTCGGATCGTCAAGGATCTCGCGCTTGGCTGCTACACGACGTCTTGGCATTGATAAGCCCTCAAACGGTCTTCAGGTAGCTCGGAACAATAACGCTCTGGTTACGCCCGACCTTACTCTTATCGACTCAAATAAATAGGATGAAACGGATTACTTCGGACGCTTGGTGCCGTACTTCGAACGACCCTGGTTACGACCCTTGACACCGGTGGTGTCGAGCGAGCCGCGAACAGTGTGGTAACGCACACCGGGAAGGTCTTTTACACGACCGCCGCGGATCAGCACCACGCTGTGCTCTTGCAGGTTGTGGCCTTCACCGCCGATGTAGGAGGTGACTTCGAAGCCGTTGGTCAAACGTACGCGGCAGACTTTACGCAGTGCCGAGTTCGGTTTCTTCGGCGTGGTGGTGTACACGCGGGTGCACACGCCACGGCGTTGCGGGCAGTTCTGCAGCGCGGGCACGTCGGATTTCTCGACGATGCGCTTGCGCGGCTGACGTACCAGCTGGTTGATCGTTGCCATCTATAAGCTCCACTGTTGTCTTTCGACGCTATTACCCTAAGAAAAGCAAAATGGCAGAGCACGTGCCCTGCCAAATTTAGGGGTGCATGAGTCTAAAGAGACGCACGCTCCCCGTCAAGGCAAAGCCCGGGCCAACCTGCGCCCGGGCATCGCTCTCAATTACCGCTGGAGTTCAGCGCTTCGGTCAGCGCTGCTTCCACTTCGCTGGCGCTGACGCGAACCGGCTTGTCGGCTTCACGACGACGCTTGCGCTCGCTGTGGTAGGCCAGACCGGTACCGGCCGGGATCAGACGACCGACCACCACGTTCTCCTTCAGGCCACGCAGGTAGTCGCGCTTGCCGGTGACCGCCGCTTCGGTAAGAACGCGGGTGGTCTCTTGGAAAGATGCCGCCGAGATGAACGACTCGGTGGACAGCGACGCCTTGGTGATACCCAGCAGCACGCGGGTGAACTTGGCGGCGAACTTGTCTTCCGCGGCCAGACGCTCGTTCTCGCCCAGTACGCCGGTCAGTTCCATCTGGTCGCCCTTGATGAAGCTGGAGTCGCCGGACTCGGCAATCTCCACCTTGCGCAGCATCTGCCGCAGGATGGTCTCGATGTGCTTGTCGTTGATCTTCACGCCCTGCAGGCGGTACACGTCCTGGATCTCGTTGACGATGTACTTGGCCAGCGCGCTGACACCCAGCAGACGCAGGATGTCGTGCGGATCGCTCGGACCGTCGGAGATGACTTCGCCCTTGTTCACCTGCTCGCCTTCGAAGACGTTCAGGTGGCGCCACTTCGGAATCAGCTCCTCGTAAGGATCGCTGCCGTCGGTAGGCGTGATGACCAGGCGACGCTTGCCCTTGGTTTCCTTGCCGAAGGAGATGGTCCCGCTGATTTCAGCCAGGATCGAAGCCTCTTTCGGACGACGCGCCTCGAACAGGTCGGCGACGCGCGGCAGACCACCGGTGATGTCACGGGTCTTGGAGGTTTCCTGCGGGATACGTGCGATGACGTCACCCACACCCACTTCCACGCCGTCGGCCACGCCGACCAGGGCGTTCGCCGGCAGGAAGTACTGAGCCGGTACGTCGGTACCCGGCAGCAGCAGTTCCTTGCCATTGGCGTCGACCATCTTCACGGCAGGACGGATGTCCTTGCCCGAGGCCGGACGATCTTTCGGATCCAGCACTTCGATGTTGGTCAGGCCGGTCAGTTCGTCGGTCTGACGCTTGATAGTGATGCCTTCCTCCATGCCGACGAAGGTCACGATACCCTTCATCTCGGTCACGATCGGGTGGGTGTGCGGATCCCACTTGGCAACGATGGCGCCCGCTTCGACCTTGTCACCTTCCTTGACGGAAATGACCGCGCCGTACGGCAGCTTGTAGCGCTCGCGCTCGCGACCGAAGTCGTCCGCGATCGCCAGTTCGCCGGAGCGCGACACCGCAACCAGGTTGCCGTCCACGCGCTCGACGTGCTTCAGGTTGTGCAGGCGGATGATCCCGCCGTTCTTGACCTGGACGCTGTCGGCCGCCGAAGTCCGGCTCGCCGCACCACCGATGTGGAACGTACGCATGGTCAGCTGGGTACCCGGCTCACCGATGGACTGGGCGGCGATGACGCCGACCGCTTCACCGATGTTGACCTGATGCCCGCGGGCCAGATCGCGGCCGTAGCACTTGGCGCAGATGCCGTGCCGGGTTTCGCAGGTGATCGGCGAACGCACGATCACTTCGTCGATGCTGTTCAGTTCGATGAACTCGACCCACTTCTCGTCCACCAGCGTACCGCCGGGAACGATGACTTCATCGCTGCCCGGACGGAATACGTCACGCGCGATCACACGACCCAGCACGCGCTCGCCGAGCGGTTCGACGACGTCGCCGCCTTCGATGTGGGGGGTCATCAGCAGACCGTGTTCGGTACCGCAATCGACCTCGGTAACCACCAGGTCCTGCGCCACGTCGACCAGGCGACGGGTCAGGTAACCGGAGTTCGCGGTTTTCAGCGCGGTATCCGCCAGACCTTTACGAGCACCGTGAGTGGAGATGAAGTACTGGAGTACGTTCAGGCCTTCACGGAAGTTCGCGGTGATCGGCGTCTCGATGATCGAGCCGTCCGGCTTGGCCATCAGACCACGCATACCGGCCAGCTGACGGATCTGAGCTGCCGAACCCCGGGCACCGGAGTCAGCCATCATGTACATGGAGTTGAAGGACTCCTGCTCGACTTCGTCGCCCTTGCGGTCGATGACCTTCTCTTTCGAGAGGTTGGCCATCATCGCCTTGGAGACTTCGTCGTTCGCCTTGGACCAAAGGTCGATCACCTTGTTGTACTTCTCGCCCTGGGTTACCAGGCCGGAGGCGTACTGCGATTCGATTTCCTTCACTTCCTCGGTGGCGGCGTCGATGATGCGGGCCTTCTCGTCGGGAATGACGAAGTCGTTCACGCCGATCGACACACCGGAGATGGTCGAGTAGGCGAAGCCGGTATACATCAGCTGGTCGGCGAAGATGACGGTGTCTTTCAGGCCGACCGTGCGGTAGCACAGGTTGATCAGCTTGGAGATCGCCTTCTTCTTCATCGGCTGGTTGACCACGTCATACGACAGGCCGGCCGGGACCACCTGGAACAGCAGCGCGCGGCCGACGGTGGTGTCGACGATGCGGGTGTTCTTGACCAGGCTGCCGTCCTTCTGCTTGACGGTCTCGTTGATGCGCACTTTCACGCGGGCGTGCAGGGACGCTTCGCCGGCGCGGAATACGCGGTCGACTTCCTGCAGGTCGGCGAACACACGACCTTCGCCCTTGGCGTTCACCGCTTCACGGGTCATGTAGTACAGACCCAGAACCACGTCCTGCGACGGCACGATGATCGGCTCACCGTTGGCGGGCGAGAGGATGTTGTTGGTCGACATCATCAGCGCACGCGCTTCGAGCTGGGCTTCCAGCGTCAGCGGTACGTGGACGGCCATCTGGTCACCGTCGAAGTCGGCGTTGTACGCGGCGCAGACCAGCGGGTGCAGCTGGATGGCTTTACCTTCGATCAGAACCGGTTCGAACGCCTGGATACCCAGACGGTGAAGCGTCGGCGCACGGTTGAGCAGCACGGGGTGTTCGCGAATCACTTCGGCGAGAACGTCCCACACCTCTGGCAGTTCGCGCTCGACCATCTTCTTGGCGGCTTTGATGGTCGTGGCCAGGCCACGCATTTCCAGCTTGCCGAAGATGAACGGCTTGAACAGCTCCAGGGCCATCTTCTTCGGAAGACCGCACTGGTGCAGGCGCAGGGTCGGGCCCACGGTGATAACCGAACGACCCGAGTAGTCGACGCGCTTGCCGAGCAGGTTCTGACGGAAACGACCTTGCTTACCCTTGATCATGTCGGCCAGGGATTTCAACGGACGCTTGTTCGAGCCGGTGATGGCGCGACCGCGACGACCGTTGTCGAGCAGGGCGTCGACCGCCTCCTGCAGCATGCGCTTTTCGTTGCGCACGATGATGTCCGGAGCGGACAGGTCGAGCAGGCGCTTCAGGCGGTTGTTCCGGTTGATCACCCGACGATACAGGTCGTTGAGGTCGGAGGTCGCGAAGCGACCGCCGTCCAGCGGAACCAGCGGACGCAGGTCCGGCGGCAGCACCGGCAGAACGGTTAGCACCATCCACTCAGGCAGGTTGCCCGAGCCATGGAAGGCTTCCATCAGCTTGAGGCGCTTGGACAGCTTCTTGATCTTGGTTTCCGAGTTGGTCTGCGGAATCTCTTCGCGCAGGCGGCCGATCTCGTGCTCCAGGTCGATCGCGTTGAGCAGCTCGCGAACAGCTTCGGCGCCCATGCGCGCGTCGAACTCGTCACCGTGCTCTTCGAGGGCTTCGAAGTACTGTTCGTCGTTCAGCAGCTGACCCTTCTCGAGGGTAGTCATGCCCGGATCGATCACCACGTAGCTCTCGAAATAGAGCACACGCTCGATGTCACGCAGAGTCATGTCCAGCAGCAGGCCGATACGGCTCGGAAGCGACTTCAGGAACCAGATGTGGGCGACCGGCGACGCGAGTTCGATGTGCGCCATGCGCTCACGACGAACCTTGGCCAGCGCGACTTCGACGCCGCACTTCTCGCAGATCACGCCGCGGTGCTTGAGGCGCTTGTACTTACCGCACAGGCACTCGTAGTCCTTGACCGGGCCAAAGATCTTGGCGCAGAACAGACCGTCACGTTCGGGCTTGAAGGTACGGTAGTTGATGGTCTCCGGCTTCTTAACTTCACCGAAGGACCACGAACGGATCATCTCGGGCGAAGCCAGACCGATACGGATCGCATCGAACTCTTCGACCTGACCCTGGTTTTTCAACAGATTCAGCAAGTCTTTCAAGGCCTTTCCTCCTCACGGAGCAGGGAGCGGGCTATGCCGCCCCACTCCCGATGCGCGTCGCGTGTTATTCGGTTTCCAGTTCGATGTCGATACCCAGCGAACGGATCTCTTTGATCAGCACGTTGAAGGACTCCGGCATGCCGGGCTCCATGCGGTGATCGCCGTCCACGATGTTCTTGTACATCTTGGTCCGGCCGTTCACGTCGTCCGACTTGACGGTGAGCATTTCCTGCAGGGTGTAGGCGGCGCCATAGGCTTCCAGTGCCCAGACCTCCATCTCCCCGAAACGCTGACCGCCGAACTGCGCCTTGCCGCCCAGCGGTTGCTGGGTGACGAGGCTGTAGGAACCGGTGGAACGCGCGTGCATCTTGTCGTCCACCAGGTGGTTCAGCTTGAGCATGTACATGTAGCCGACGGTGGTCGGGCGCTCGAACTGGTTGCCGGTACGGCCGTCGATCAGGCGCATCTGGCCGCTTTCCGGCAGATCGGCCAGCTTCAGCATGGCCTTGATCTCACGCTCCTTGGCACCGTCGAATACCGGCGTTGCCATCGGCACGCCGCCGCGCAGGTTCTTCGCCAGCTCAAGGATCTCGTTGTCGCCGAGTTCGTCGAGATTCTCCTGACGCCCGCCGATCTCGTTGTAGATCTCGTGCAGGAACTTGCGCAGCTCGGCGACCTTGCGCTGCTCTTCAAGCATGCGGTTGATCTTCTCGCCCAGCCCCTTGGCCGCGAGCCCCAGGTGGGTTTCGAGGATCTGGCCGACGTTCATACGCGACGGCACGCCCAACGGGTTGAGGACGATGTCGACCGGAGTGCCATTGGCATCGTGCGGCATGTCTTCGACCGGCATGATCACCGAGACCACACCCTTGTTACCATGACGGCCGGCCATCTTGTCGCCCGGCTGGATGCGGCGCTTGATGGCGAGGTAGACCTTGACGATCTTCAGCACGCCCGGAGCGAGGTCGTCGCCCTGCTGCAGCTTGCGCTTCTTGTCTTCGAACTTGTCGTCGAGCAGCAGACGGCGGTCGGAGATGTAGGCCTGAGCCTTCTCCAACTGCTCGTTGAGCGCGTCTTCGGCCATGCGCAGTTTGAACCACTGACCACGCTCGAGACCGTCGAGGAACTCGTCGGTGATCTCGGCGCCTTTCTTCAGGCCCGCGCCGCCTTCGGCTTTAGCACCGACCAGAGCGGAACGCAGGCGCTCGAAGGTGGCGCCTTCGACGATGCGGAACTCCTCGTTGAGGTCCTTGCGGATCTCGTCGAGCTGCATTTTCTCGATGGACAGCGCACGGCTGTCGCGCTCGACGCCATCACGGGTGAAGACCTGAACGTCGATGACGGTGCCCTTGGTGCCTGTCGGCACGCGCAGCGAGGTGTCTTTGACGTCGGAGGCCTTCTCACCAAAGATCGCGCGCAGCAGCTTTTCTTCCGGAGTCAGCTGGGTCTCGCCTTTCGGAGTGACCTTGCCGACCAGGATGTCGCCGGCGCCGACCTCGGCACCCACGTAAACGATGCCCGCTTCGTCCAGCTTGTTCAGCGCTGCTTCACCCACGTTCGGGATGTCAGCGGTGATTTCCTCTGGGCCGAGCTTCGTGTCACGCGCCACACAGGTCAGTTCCTGGATGTGGATGGTGGTGAAGCGATCTTCCTGGACCACACGCTCGGAGAGGCAGATGGAGTCCTCGAAGTTGAAGCCGTTCCACGGCATGAACGCGACGCGCATGTTCTGTCCGAGCGCCAGTTCACCCATGTCGGTGGACGGACCGTCGGCGAGGATGTCGCTGCGCGAAACCTTGTCACCCTTGCTCACCAGCGGACGCTGGTTGATGCAGGTGTTCTGGTTGGAACGGGTGTACTTGGTCAGGTTGTAGATGTCGACGCCAGCCTCGCCGGTCTCGACTTCGTCGTCATGCACACGCACCACGATACGGCTGGCGTCGACGGAGTCGATCACGCCGCCACGACGGGCCACGACGCAGACGCCGGAATCGCGCGCCACGTTGCGCTCCATCCCGGTACCCACCAGAGGCTTGTCGGCACGCAGGGTCGGCACGGCCTGACGCTGCATGTTCGAGCCCATGAGTGCGCGGTTGGCGTCATCGTGCTCGAGGAACGGAATCAACGATGCGGCGACGGAAACCACCTGCTTCGGCGATACGTCCATCAGCGTCACGTCTTCCGGCGCCTTGACGGTGAACTCGTTCAGGTGGCGCACGGTAACCAGTTCGTCGACCAGACGACGGCCTTCCAGCTTGGCGCTGGCCTGGGCGATCACGTGATCGGCTTCTTCGATGGCCGAGAGGAACACGATCTCGTCGCTGACTTCGCCGTCCTTCACAACGCGGTACGGGCTTTCCAGGAAGCCGTATTGGTTGGTGCGGGCATAGGCCGCCAGGGAGTTGATCAGACCGATGTTCGGACCTTCCGGCGTCTCGATCGGGCACACGCGGCCATAATGGGTCGGGTGTACGTCGCGGACTTCGAAGCCGGCGCGCTCACGGGTCAGACCGCCCGGGCCGAGTGCGGAGACGCGGCGCTTGTGGGTGATCTCGGAGAGCGGGTTGTTCTGGTCCATGAACTGCGAGAGCTGGCTGGAACCGAAGAACTCCTTCACCGCCGCCGCAACCGGCTTGGCGTTGATCAGGTCCTGCGGCATCAGGCCTTCGCTTTCGGCCATCGACAGACGTTCCTTGACCGCACGCTCTACGCGCACAAGGCCAACGCGGAACTGGTTCTCGGCCATCTCGCCGACGCAACGGACGCGACGGTTACCGAGGTGGTCGATGTCATCGACGATGCCCTTGCCGTTGCGGATGTCGACCAGGGTCTTGAGCACGGCGACGATATCTTCCTTGCTCAGTACGCCAGAACCTTCGATCTCGGTACGACCGATACGACGGTTGAACTTCATCCGGCCCACAGCGGACAGGTCGTAACGCTCGGCGCTGAAGAACAGGTTGTTGAACAGCGTCTCGGCAGCATCCTTGGTCGGCGGCTCGCCGGGACGCATCATGCGGTAGATCTCGACCAGGGCTTCCAGCTGGTTGCCGGTGGAGTCGATCTTCAGCGTGTCGGAGATGAACGGACCGCAATCGATGTCGTTGGTGTACAGCGTCTCGATGCGCACGACCTGGGCCTTGGCGATCTTCGCCAGCAGGTCGGTGGTCAGCTCGGTGTTGCACTCGGCGATGATTTCGCCGGTGGCCGGGTGCACGATGGCCTTCGCAGTGGTGCGACCGAGGACGTATTCCAGCGGCACTTCCAGCTCTTTCAGGCCGGCCTTGTCGATCTGGTTGATGTGGCGCGCGGTGATCCGGCGGCCCTGCTCGACGATGACCTTGCCCTTGTCATCCTTGATGTCGAAGGCGGCGATTTCGCCACGCAGACGCTGCGGCACCAGTTCCAGGCTGAGGTTCTCGCCCTTCACGTGGAACAGGTTGGTGTCGTAGAACGCGTCCAGAACTTCTTCGGTCGAGTAACCCAGCGCGCGAAGCAGCACGGACGCCGGCAGTTTGCGGCGACGGTCGATACGAACAAAGACGGCGTCTTTCGGGTCGAACTCGAAGTCCAGCCAGGAACCACGGTAAGGAATGATTCGAGCCGAATAGAGCAGTTTGCCCGAGCTGTGCGTCTTGCCGCGGTCGTGGTCGAAGAACACGCCTGGCGAGCGGTGCAGCTGGGAGACGATGACGCGCTCGGTACCATTGATGATGAAGGTACCGTTCTCGGTCATCAGGGGGATTTCCCCCATGTAGACTTCCTGCTCCTTGATGTCCTTGATCGCTTTGTTCGACGATTCTTTATCGAAAATGATCAGGCGCACTTTCACGCGCAGCGGCACGGCGAACGTTACGCCGCGCAGGACGCATTCCTTGACGTCGAAAGCCGGCTCGCCCAGGCGATAACCGACGTATTCCAGCGCGGCGTTGCCGGAATAGCTGATGATCGGGAAAACGGACTTGAAGGCCGCATGCAGGCCGATGTCGCGGAACTGATCCTTGGTCGCTCCCGCCTGCAGGAACTCGCGATATGAATCCAGTTGGATTGCCAGGAGGTAAGGCACATCCATGACGTCCGGCAACTTGCTAAAGTCCTTGCGGATACGTTTTTTCTCAGTGTATGAGTAAGCCATCAGCGTTCCCCAGCTTGGTCACCTGCTTGTTTGGCTTCTCCCGGCGGGAGTAGCCAGAAACTCTTGCAAACCCCAGGTTTGCTCCACCCCGAAGGTGGGTCGTCATAGGCAGCAACCGCGAGACGCTGCCTATAACGGAAAAAGGCCGGTGGCATTTGCCACCAGCCATCAGCCTTACGCGAGTCGCTCGGGCTGTAGACGCAAGGTCGTCGCTTACTTGAGCTCGACTTTGGCGCCAGCTTCTTCCAGAGCCTTCTTGGCGGCTTCGGCTTCTTCTTTCGAAGCGCCTTCCTTGACAACGCCCGGGGCGCCGTCAACCACTGCCTTGGCTTCTTTCAGACCCAGACCGGTCAGTTCGCGAACGACTTTGATGACGTTCACTTTCTTGTCGCCGGTTTCGGTCAGCATGATGGTGAATTCGGTTTGCTCTTCGACAACGGCAGCAGCAGCAGCCGGCCCGGCAGCAGCAGCTGCAGCGGCGGTAACACCGAACTTCTCTTCCATCGCCTTGATCAGCTCGACGACTTCCAGAACGGTTTTCTGGCCGATTGCTTCGATGATGTCTTCGTTAGACAGAGCCATGACTCTAATTCCTGTATTGGGTGACAGCCTTCGAGGCCATCTAATTTGATTGAGCTAGAAAGAGACCTGCGCAGCCTTAGGCGGCGGCGGATTCTTTCTGGTCGCGAACAGCCGCCAGCGTACGAGCCAGTTTGCTGGTAGCGCCTTGGATCACGCTCATCAGCTGGGAAATGGCTTCGTTGTAGGTCGGCAGGGTTGCCAGTACGTCGATCTGAGCGGCCGAAAGGAACTGGCCCTCGAACGCAGCTGCCTTGATCTCGAACTTGTCCTGACCCTTGGCGAATTCCTTGAACAGGCGAGCAGCAGCGCCCGGATGTTCGTTGGAAAAAGCGATCAGGGTCGGGCCTTTGAACACGTCGTTGAGCACGTCGTACTGAGTGCCTTCAACGGCGCGGCGCAGCAGGGTGTTACGTACGACTTTCACGTACACACCAGCTTCGCGGGCCTCTTTACGGAGTCCGGTCATTGCGCCGACGGTCACGCCACGGGCATCAGCCACGACAGCGGACAGAGCAGCTTTGGCAGCTTCGTTGACTTCAGCGACTATGGCCTTCTTGTCTTCGAGCTTAATTGCCACGGGTTTACTCCTGGATATTACCGTTGGTCCGACCGAGGCCGGACGACGTTTGGTGTCTGATTCGGTATGAATCGGGAGCACCATCTGCGTAGGCTTGGAAATCCTTTTTTAAGGCTTGCGCCACCTACGGTCTTGGATAGCCCCCGCCAGGCAGGGACCCCAATAGTTGCGAGCGACGGCGAACC
The DNA here is from genome assembly GCF_029959715.1 of Pseudomonas sp. PS02288. Lineage (NCBI taxonomy): Bacteria > Pseudomonadati > Pseudomonadota > Gammaproteobacteria > Pseudomonadales > Pseudomonadaceae > Pseudomonas > Pseudomonas sp. PS02288. Next base: position 37,427 of record NZ_JASCPA010000044.1, read on the forward strand.
ACCGCCCGACTTGAATGCTTATGCGTCCAGCGAAGCCTGATCGATCTGCAGACCAGGACCCATGGTGCTGCTCAGGGTCACGCGCTGCACATAGATGCCTTTCGAGGTCGACGGCTTCAGACGCTTGAGATCGGAGAGCAGGGCTTCCACGTTCTGCTTCAGCTTGACCGGTTCGAAATCGATCTTGCCGACGGAGGCGTGGATGATGCCGTTCTTGTCGGTACGGAAACGCACCTGACCAGCCTTGGCATTACGCACGGCAGTGGCCACGTCCGGAGTCACGGTACCGACTTTCGGGTTGGGCATCAGGCCGCGCGGGCCGAGGATCTGACCCAGCTGACCGACGACGCGCATGGCGTCCGGGGAGGCGATGACCACGTCGTAGTTCAGATCGCCGCCTTTCATTTCGGCAGCCAGTTCGTCCATGCCAACGCGGTCGGCACCAGCGGCCAGAGCAGCTTCAGCGCCCGGACCCTGGGTGAACACGGCAACGCGAACGCTTTTGCCGGTGCCGTTCGGCAGCACGGTTGCGCCACGCACGACCTGGTCGGATTTACGCGGGTCTACACCGAGGTTGATCGAGATATCGACCGACTCTTTGAACTTGATGGTCGACAGTTCGGCCAGCAGCTTGGCGGCGTCTTCGAAACCATATTGCTTGCCGGCTTCAATCTTCTCGGCAATCGTCTTCTGGCGCTTGGTCAGCTTAGCCATTTACACACCCTCCACGTTCAGGCCCATGCTGCGAGCGGAACCAGCGATGGTACGCACGGCCGCATCCATGTCAGCAGCAGTCAGGTCGGCATTCTTGGTCTTGGCGATCTCTTCCAGCTGAGCGCGGGTCACGGTGCCAACCTTCTGACTGTTCGGACGCGGCGAGCCACTGGCGATGCCGGCTGCTTTTTTCAGCAGAACCGAAGCCGGGGTGCTTTTGGTTTCAAAGGTGAAGCTGCGATCGCTGTACACGGTGATGATCACCGGAGTAGGCAGACCTGGCTCCATACCCTGGGTGCGGGCGTTGAACGCCTTGCAGAACTCCATGATATTGACACCATGCTGACCCAGGGCCGGGCCGACCGGCGGCGACGGGTTAGCTTGTGCAGCCTTCACTTGCAGCTTGATGTAAGCCGTAATTTTCTTAGCCATTTGTAACTCCAGTTACGGGTTCCAGCGCCCGAAGGCTCCCCGGTTGCTTTCGCGTTTATCCCAGTGACGAAAAAACCCCGCAACCTGTGGCTGCGGGGTACGGGATTCAGTTGCCAGTTATGCTTTCTCGACCTGGCTGAATTCCAGCTCCACCGGAGTGGAGCGACCGAAAATGAGCACGGCAACTTGTATCCGGCTCTTCTCGTAGTTGACCTCTTCCACCACGCCATTGAAATCGGCGAAGGGACCATCAGTGACGCGGACGGTTTCGCCCGGCTCGAAGAGCGTCTTCGGCTTGGGCTTGTCGCCGCTATCGGCAACGCGACGCAAGATAGCGTCAGCTTCTTTATCGGTGATAGGCGCAGGCTTGTCGGCGGTACCGCCAATGAAGCCCATGACACGCGGAGTATCCTTGACCAAGTGCCAAGTGCCCTCGTTCATGTCCATTTGCACCAGAACATAGCCGGGGAAGAACTTCCGTTCGCTTTTGCGCTTCTGGCCGTTACGCATTTCCACGACTTCTTCCGTGGGAACCAGAATCTCGCCGAACTCGTCTTCCATGCCGGCCAGCTTGACGCGCTCTACCAGCGAGCGCATGACATGCTTTTCGTAACCCGAATAAGCATGCACAACGTACCAACGCTTAGCCACGGCGCACCTTTAACCAACAATCAGAGAAACCAGCCAACCCAGCAGGGAGTCGAGCCCCCAAAGCAGCAACGCCATGACCAGGACAACAGCCACTACGATCAGCGTGGTCTGCGTCGTTTCTTGACGGGTGGGCCAGACGACTTTACGAATCTCGGCACGCGCTTCTTTGGCGAGACCGAAAAACGAACGCCCCTTGGCGGTCTGCAACGCAACGAATGCGGCAGCAGCAGCCAGGACAAGGAGCGCTAAAACGCGATACAGGATCGGTTCGGCCGAGAAGTACTGATTGCCGACCACACCCACAACCACCAGAGCGACTACTACGAGCCACTTAAGCAGGTCAAAGCGGGAGTCTTTGGCTTCAGCCTTGGCGTTCATCTATTAGAATCCTGTAAAAAAGAAGTGCCAGATTCTCATCATGGAATCTGGCAGGCCAGGAGGGAATCGAACCCCCAACCTGCGGTTTTGGAGACCGCCGCTCTGCCAATTGAGCTACTGGCCTGTAACCGAAATCAGGCCGACCATTATGCCGGCCTGACAGGCCAAGATCAACCGATTACTCGATGATCTTGGCAACCACGCCGGCGCCAACGGTACGACCACCTTCGCGAATCGCGAAGCGCAGGCCGTCTTCCATGGCGATCGGAGCGATCAGGGTGACAACCATCTTGATGTTGTCGCCCGGCATTACCATCTCTACGCCTTCCGGCAGTTCGCAGTTACCGGTTACGTCGGTAGTGCGGAAGTAGAACTGCGGACGGTAGCCTTTGAAGAACGGGGTGTGACGACCGCCTTCTTCCTTGCTCAGCACGTACACTTCAGCTTCGAACTTGGTGTGCGGCTTGATGGTGCCCGGCTTGGCCAGTACTTGGCCGCGCTCGACGTCTTCACGCTTGGTACCGCGCAGCAGCACGCCAACGTTCTCGCCAGCACGACCTTCGTCGAGCAGCTTGCGGAACATTTCAACGCCGGTACAGGTGGTCTTGGTCGTGGCACGAATACCGACGATCTCGACTTCTTCCTGGATCTTGACGATACCGCGCTCGACACGACCGGTTACCACAGTGCCGCGACCGGAGATCGAGAACACGTCTTCGATCGGCATCAGGAACGGACGATCGATGGCACGCTCGGGCTCCGGAATGTAGGAGTCCAGGGTCTCGACCAGCTTACGAACGGCGCTAACGCCCATTTCGTTGTCGTCCTGACCGTTCAGCGCCATCAGCGCCGAGCCGATCACGATCGGAGTGTCGTCGCCCGGGAAGTCGTAGGTCGACAACAGGTCACGCACTTCCATTTCGACCAGCTCGAGCAGCTCGGCGTCATCGACCATGTCAGCCTTGTTCAGGAACACGACGATGTAAGGAACGCCAACCTGACGCGACAGCAGAATGTGCTCGCGGGTTTGCGGCATCGGGCCGTCGGCAGCCGAGCAGACCAGGATGGCGCCGTCCATCTGCGCAGCACCGGTGATCATGTTCTTCACATAGTCAGCGTGACCGGGGCAGTCGACGTGAGCGTAGTGACGAATGGCCGAGTCGTACTCAACGTGGGAGGTGTTGATGGTGATACCGCGTGCCTTTTCTTCCGGCGCGTTATCGATCTGGTCGAAGTTACGCGCGGAACCGCCCCAAGTCTCAGCACAGACTTTGGTCAGAGCAGCTGTCAGCGTGGTCTTGCCATGGTCGACATGACCGATGGTGCCGACGTTGACGTGCGGTTTGTTACGTTCGAATTTTTCTTTAGCCATCGAGACCGTCTCCCATCAAAGTATTGAGCAAGTCACGCCACGCCCATTAGAACAAAGGCAGATATTTGCATATCTGCCTTTGAAGTATTGGAGCTCATGAGCGGAATCGAACCGCTGACCTCACCCTTACCAAGGGTGTGCTCTACCAGCTGAGCTACATGAGCGAAACGTTTCGCATAAACCAACAAACCTGGAGCGGGTAGCGGGAATCGAACCCGCATCATCAGCTTGGAAGGCTGAGGTTCTACCACTGAACTATACCCGCGGAGCCCGCAGCTCACGCTTTAATCTGGTGGAGGGAGAAGGATTCGAACCTTCGAAGTCGTAGACGTCAGATTTACAGTCTGATCCCTTTGGCCGCTCGGGAATCCCTCCAAATTTGGAGGCGGCATTTTCATCATATGCCACCCCACTGTCAAGCATTTCTCATTAAAAAACTTGAGCTTAGCTTCATCGACAGCCGCACCGCAGAAGACTTTCGTAAACCCTGCCTGCGAAGCGGGCGCCATTCTATGCAAACTAGCGCGGTGATGCAACGTCTTTGCAGGGCATTAGCTGATGACGCATCCCGGGGAAATCGGTAGACAGCCGCGCCAGCAAGGCATCATCCAGAAGGCGCCGGCTCGAGTCATCCACCCGAAGCCAGAAGCTCCGATAGGCACGTGGCAGCTCACGCACCTGCGGCTCGTAACCCGCCTCGTTCAGGCGCCGCACCAGGGCGTCGGCCAGCTCCTGGCGCGGAAACATCCCCAGGGAAATACCATCGGCCAGATCACCTTCGCCAATCAGGTAGCTGTCGATATGCCTCGATTGCAATTCCTTCAACTGTCGGAAGGACGCCTGGCGCGATGCCAGTGGAGGCAGATACACCCAGTAGTCGACGGCCCCTTCGGCATCGCGCGCCTGCACCTGGGCCGAGACATCCAACCCTTTCAACCGCTGCTCGAGCGGCCGGATATCAGCCTCTCCCGCATAACCGCCCAGGAAGAGACACACATCATCCACCTGGCTGACCGGTGCGACAGGAGCGGGACGCCCCTGGATCGCTGGAACATTTCCCGACTCGCTCAACAGGCGAATGTTGTCCTCAGCACTGCGGTATAACGAAAGAGGAGCCACCTCCTTTACACGCAGGGGCGCCTGCTGCTGGTGCCACACGTAGTAAAAAAGGTTGAGCATGAGCAACAACAGAAATAGCCAGCGCATCGGAGTCTCTCAGGGCAAAGGGCACGCGATAGCAAGGCCGATGAAGATAAGATCCGGATCGATCCTTACGTGAGGATGTACACCCTTCATCAAACCAGCATCCCCTCCCGTCAAAAAGACCTCGAATTCAGGGCCACAGTATTCGTCAGCGATTGCCACCTGGCCCCTGACGAAGCCCTGCAGCATCATCAGGCAACCGCGCTCCACCGCTTCCACGGTGGAGCGGCCGGGAGACAGGTCACGAAGGGCCTCCTCGGCCTGCTGGTCGTCATAGCGAATGCGTCGGGTGTGGGTCCTCAACTGGTTGCGCATCAACGGCATGCCAGGGCAGATAAAACCACCAAGGTGCTGGCCATCGGCGGCGACAAAGTCGGAGGTGATGGCCGTACCGAGATCGATGACCAGGCAGGCCTTGCCAGCCAGATGAAAGGCCCCCACTACTGCAAGCCAGCGATCCAGCCCAAGGCGTGAATAGTCTTCATAGCCATTGCGCACACCAGCCAACTCCTGTGCTGGCTTCACGGACGCGGTATCGATGGAAAATTCGTCTTTGAGACGCGCCATCAACGCCCGGGTTTCCTCATCGCTACGAACGCTCACCAACCTGCAGGCGCGCAACGACAGACGAGACATGCCCCGGAGTTCGCCAATCAGACTTTCATCGGAGCTAGCGACGCCGCCTCCGACACGTACACCCTCCGCACCAATCACACGCCATTTGATCAGACTGTTGCCGCAATCCAACTCAAGAATCATCGCTCAGCCTCAAACTCAGTTCGCCGCCGCTGCACTGGCGCTCGCTACCGTCAACCAGAAGACGCAAGGCGCCGGTCTCACTAATGCCCAGTACATCTCCACGCACCACCTGTACACCGGAAGCCAACTCAACCACTCGCCCCTGCCATAGGTGAGCCTCTTCCCACTCAGCCCTAAAGGCTGCGAAACCGCCCTTCTCGTGACGAGCAAGATCATCGCGAAGGCGCTCGCTTAGCGATCTGGCCAGACAGTTCCGATCGATGGCATGCCCAAGCTCTAGGCGAACCGAAGTCCAAGGCTGATCGATTCCTTCAGCCATTTCCCGCATGTTCACATTGATGCCGATGCCTATGACAACGTGGCACACGTCTGCGGGATCTCCGACCAGCTCAAGGAGTATTCCGGCAACTTTCTTGCGGCCGACGAGAACGTCGTTGGGCCATTTCATGCCGGCCTCACGCAGCCCCATGGCACGCAAAGCACTTAGCACCGATAACCCTACCACGAGGCTCAGCCCCTCAAGCTGACGCGCACCACCGCCGATTCTTACAACGAGGCTCATGTAGAGATTCTGGGCCAGCGGACTTACCCACTGGCGCCCACGCCGACCACGCCCGGCGGTTTGCTGCTCAGCGAGAACGAGAAAAGGAGCCGGCTTGTCGGCCTGTAGTAGACGCAGCGCCTCAGCATTCGTGGAGTCGATAACTTCACGGATCTGGACGCCCCAAGGGACACTCCCCTGAGGAGCGATTTCTTCGGCATCCAGAAGGTTCAACGAATCGGCCAGGCGATAACCCTTGCCGCGCACCTTGTGGATATCCAGCCCCAACTGTCGCTCAAGGGCCTGCAGCTGCTTCCAGATCGCACTGCGCGAGACGCCCAGCCGCACACCGAGCGCTTGCCCCGAATGGAATTGGCCGTCCTTCAGAAGTTGCAGCAAAGAAAACATGATCTGTGCCTCAGAATGAGGCCGGCATCATATCCACGCACTACAAGATTGCCTAGGCAAAGCAGCCACTGGATAAATGTTTTCTGGGCCCCAAAAGCCAAACCCCCAACCCGATTGCTCGGATTGGGGGTTTGGGGATAGGAGCTTGACGATGACCTACTCTCACATGGGGAAACCCCACACTACCATCGGCGATGCGTCGTTTCACTACTGAGTTC